>DASZVW010000946.1:0-1718 GCA_035546895.1 Polyangia bacterium | reverse complement strand
CTCTCGCCGGGCGTCAGCCGCGCGACCCGCCGCTGGGTGGCCGTCTCCCAGACCTCGACGATCCCCTCGTCGACGTCGACGCCCACCGTCTTGGCGCCCTCGGGCTTCTGGCCGTCGACGTTGACGCCGAACCGCGTGCCGACCACCACCACGCGGTACCCCTCGGCGCGGACCACGAACGGGTGCCCCGGCGGGCGGTGGGGGACGCTGAAGCGGACCTCGCCCCCCTCGACGCGCGGGGCGCCGTCCTCGAGCCGCATGATGCTCGACCGGCCCAGCACCGCCTCGACGCCCCCTTCGAGGGTCAGCCGCCGCGGCCCCGGCGCCGCCGGATCGCTCTTGGCGACGGCCTTGTCGTGGCCGGCGAACGGCGTCCACTCCGCCAGCCGCGGCCGCAGCCAGAAGGCGCCCACCGCCACCAGCGCGACGGTGGTGGCCACGCCGCCGGCGAACCAGAAGCCGCGCCGGGCGCGCGGCGGCGGCAGCGGCATCGCCACGGCGCTCCAGCCGCGGCGCAAGGTCACGTCGTCCGGGCCGCGCAGCGCCGCCTCGTCGAGCGCGCGGCGCAGCTCGGCCGAGACCTCGTCGGGCCCCTCGGGCCAGCGGCTCTGCGGCGTCACCGCACCCTCCGCTTGGCCATCGCCATCAGCTCCGAGCGCGCGTAGTGCAGCCGCGACCAGGCCGTGTTCTCCGGGCAGCCGGCGATCCGGGCCACCTCCTCGATCGGCAGCCCCTCGATCTCGAACAGCACCAGCACCAGCCGCTTCTTGGGCGACAGCTTGCCGACCAGCTCGTCGAGGATCTGGTGCCGCTCGCTCCGCTCGGAGGGATCGGGGGCCGGCGGCGGCGGCGGCTCGCGCACCAGCAGCGTAGACAGCAGGCCGCGCACCTTGCGGCGTCGCGCGATCCGCCCAGCGTGGCGGGCCGCGATCCGGTAGATCCAGGTCGACAGGCGCGCCTCGCCGCGGAACCGGGCCAGGCTGCGGTAGACGGCGACGAAGACCTCCTGGCAGGCGTCCTCGCGCTCGTCGCTGGGGACGCCGAAGGCCGACAGGAAGCGATAGACGACCGGCGCGTAGCGATCGTAGAGGCCCCGCCAGGCGATCGTGTCGCCCCGGCGGCAGCGCGCCACCATGTCGAGATCGGCGGAGAGGCTGCCGCCGGCAGGGACGGCGCGCATGAGGCCAGGCGTGTTCACGGGACCTTCTGCCATGATTAGTGACCGACCCCGGTTCGCTTCATCACCGAAACCAAAGGCCCAATTCTAGCCCAAGCGAGAGGGTGAACCGGGGGGTGTTGAAGATTCTCGTGTCATTGGAAGCAGTTACGACCTGATAAGGAACTGAGGTCACGGCGTCGGCCAGCGCCCGGAGGTAGATGCCGTGGGGCAGCATCAACGCCCAGGCGAGCGCGGCGTCGATCCCCGGGCTGGCGCCGAGGTGGTTCTCGGCGTTGCTCCCGGTCCCGGCCTTGCGCGTGAAATCGACCGAGACCACGTCGAGGTCGAGGCCGACGCCCGGCTCGAGCCGGCCGAGACTGAGCGCGATCGGCAAGTAGGCGCCCATCCGCACCGGTAGCTGGCGGACCTCGGCGCTGCCGGTGGCGAAGTCGACGGCGACGCTGGTCTCGGCGCCGGCCGACAGCCGCAGGCCGATCCGCCGCCTGAACGCCGGCCGCTCGACGGCCACCGCCGCGGTCGCCCAGGAGGCGCGCGATCC
>DASZVW010000945.1:0-4354 GCA_035546895.1 Polyangia bacterium | reverse complement strand
CGATCCGATCGCCACCGCGCACATCGAGGAGCTGATCAACGAGCTCTCCGAGCACTACACGGTGGTCATCGTCACCCACAACATGCAGCAGGCGGCGCGGGTGGCGGACTACACGGCGTTCTTCTATCTGGGCGAGCTGGTGGAGTTCGATCGCACGGACGTGCTGTTCACCAAGCCGAGCGACTCGAGGACCGAGGACTACATCACGGGGAGATTCGGGTGAGAGGATGATCAGGACCAACACGTCACGCGAGCACACCAACCGCGAGTACGAGCTGGAGCTGCGCCGCCTGCGCGAGCAGCTGCTGCTCATGGGCGCCAAGGTGGAGGACATCATCAACGGCAGCATCCGTTCGCTGATCGACCGCGACAGCGAGCTGGCCGAGCAGGGGATCGCCGCCGACCGCAAGATCAACCAGCTGGAGATCGCCATCGACGAGCTCTGCATGCAGGTGCTGGCGCGGCGGCAGCCGGTGGCCTCCGACCTGCGCTTCCTGACCACCGCGCTCAAGCTGGTGACCGACCTGGAGCGGATCGGCGACCTGGGGGTCAACATCTGCGAGCGCGTCCTGGAGCTGAACGGCGAGCCGCCGCTCAAGCCCTACGTCGATCTCCCCAACATGTCGCGCGAGGTGCAGGAGATGCTGCACGAGGCGCTGGACGCCTTCGTGGCCGCCGACGTCGAGCGCGCCCAGCGGGTCATCGCCCGCGACAAGAACGTCGACGCCTACTACACCCAGATCTTCCGCGAGCTCCTCACGTACATGATGGAGGACCCGCGCAACATCTTCCGCGCCACGCGGCTGCAGTCGATCGCCAAGTACCTCGAGCGGATCGGCGACCACGCCACCAACCTCGGCGAGCTGACCGTCTTCATGGTCAAGGGCAAGGACATCCGCCACGCCGGCAAGCTCTCCGACGGGACGACCTGAACGGGAACCCTGAAAGGGTTCCCGCGCCCTCCCGCGACGGACTCCGCTGGGCAAAGCCCAGCTCCGTCCACGCGATCAATCGGGAACCCTGAGAGGGTCCCCGCGCCCTCCGGCGGCGGCTATTGATGCATCCGGGCCAACCCCGGAATCGCGTCGAAGCCGCGGTCGAACGACATGATCCGCGTGATCTCTGCTCGCTGCATGACCGCCGCGTGGAGCGCGTCTCGCGCCGACAACTGGCGGTGCCCGAGGACGATCACCTTGGCACGCTCGGCGTCCTCCACCGTCACGGGGAGCACCTCGTCGACGACGCCCAGGATCGCGTCGAACGCCGGTTGAATGGCGTCGCGGCGATCGATCGCGACATACCGGTGCAGGATCTCCTGAAGGACTTCGGCGTCGGTAACGAGCCTCTCATCGGCGGAAAGAGCGTGCTCCAGCAGTCGGCGAGCGTCGGCCTTGTGCGGATGGGCGGCGCCGACGAGGTACATCGGAATATTCGAATCGACCAAGATCAGGGCGTCACTCGCCGAGGTAGCCGCGTTCGATCTCGACAAGCATCTGATCGACGTCCGCGGTGGGAAACGCATGGACCGCGGCGCTTCGCACGACGGCCAGCTTCTTCTTCACGTCACCTTGGGGCTCTGCCCGGCGGGCCTTGCGAAGCGCCTGCCGTACCCATTCCGAGCTCGTCATGTGACTTCGCCTCGCCGCCCGCCTGATCTCCGCGAGCTCCTCCTCGTCGAGGACCACCTGCAGCCTAATACTCATGCCATGAGTATGACAGACTACCAGGGACAGTCAAACGCCCACTCGGCGACACCTCACCACCCGACCTGCTAGCCTTGATCGACCTTGCGGCTCGACGGGAATCAGCGGCGCGGCCTATTCGACGACGGTTACCTGCTCGTGCCCGGGCTGGTCCCGCGCGCGCGCGTCGAGGCGGCGCTGAAGGCGATCAACCACTCGCTGGGCGAAGAGGGCATCGCCAAGGACCAGATCTGGACGCTGCGGTCGCAGACCTTCTGTCCCGAGCTGGCGGCGGCGCCAGAGATCCTCGACCTCTACCGCGCGACACCGCTCGCCGCGCTGGCGGAGGCGGCGATCGGCGCCGCGGAGGTGCCCGCGCCGGCGACGGGGCAGATCGCGCTGCGGTTCCCGCAAAAGCTTGCCGAGCCCAAGCTCCCCTTCCCGCACATCGACGGGATGCCGGGGCCGCTCAACGGCGTGGCGCCGGGGACGCTGTATCACTTCACCGCGCTGGGCGCCGTGTTCCTCAGCGACGTGCGCGGGCCGTTCCAGGGGAACTTCACCGTCTGGCCGGGCTCGCACCGCGCGCTGGAGGCCCACTTCCGGGCGCACGGCACGGACGAGCTCCTGCGCGGGTTCCCGCCCGTCTCGATGGCCCCCGCGCGCCAGCTCGAGGTCGAGGCGGGCGACGTCCTGCTCGCGCACCACCAGCTCGCGCACAACGCCGCCCCCAACGTCGGGCCCCACGTCCGCTACGCCGTCTTCTTCCGGCTCGCCCGCCGGGGCCACGATCCGACCTCGACCGCCACGCTGGTCGATCTGTGGCGCGAGTGGGACGGGGTGCGCGGCGCGCCCGGCTCGTGATAGGTCTCGGGGCGCGATGAAGAAGCGCCTCGTCCGGCTCGCCGCCTGGGCCGTCACGGTGGGGATCCTGGCCCTCCTGTTCCACAAGATCCCCTTCCGCGAGGTGGTGGCCGCCACGCGGGGCGCCGCCGGCTGGACCGTCCCCGCGGCCTTCCTCTACGGCCTGGCGATCTACGTCGCCGACTCGTTCGCCATCTGGAAGACGTTCGGCTGGTTCCTGGCCCAGCTCTCCTTCGCCGACATCCTGCTGGTCCGCGGCGCCACGTACCTCCTGGCCGCCATCAACTACAACGTCGGCCAGGGGGCGATCGTCTACTTCGTCCACCGGGTGGCGCGCGTCCCGGTGATGCGCGGCGTGGCCACGGTGCTGCTGATCATGGGGATCAACGTGCTGGCGCTGCTGTTTCTGGCCAGCTTCGGCCTGGCCGCGGCGCCGGCGGTCCCGCACAGCGTGCGGCTGATCGTGGCGGTCGCCTACGCGGGGCTGGCCGTCTACGTCGCCGCGGTGATCGCCAAGCCGCGCTGGCTCGCCTCCCGCCCGCTGTTCGACGTCCTCCTGGGGGCCGGTTTCGCCGGCCACGCGCGCGCCCTGCTGGTGCGCCTCCCCCACATCGCCTTCCTGTTCGCGTTCCAGATCACCCTGCTGCGCGGGTTCGGCGTCGCCGTCCCCATCGTCGACGCCGTCGCGGCGCTGCCGGTGGTCTACTTCGTCGCCGTGCTGCCGATCTCCGTGCAGGGGCTCGGCACCACGCAGGCGATGATGGTCTACTTCTTCGCCCGCTACGCGCCCGGGGACGGCCACGCCCAGCAGGCCGCCGTCCTGGCCGCCAGCCTGGTGGGACAGATGTGCGGGCTGGTGCTGCAGGCCGTGCTGGGGGTCGCCTGCCTGCGGAGCCGTATCGGCCGCGCGCTGACCGAGTCGGTCGCCGCCGAGACCGCCGCTCCGTCCGCGGCGGCGCCGACCTAGTCGATCCCCAGCCGCCGGTTGAGCGCGGCCAGCTCCTCGCCGACGGCGAAGTTGACCAGGTCGACGACGGCGGCGCTGGCGCGCGCGGCGGCCAGCAGCTCCTCGGGCGGCTGCAGCACGGCGGCGGCCAGCCGGCGGTCGCCGCGCGCGAGCTGCTCGAAGGCGCCCAGCACGTCGCCCGAGGCGGCCACCGCCGCGCGGGTGCCGGTGGCGGTGATGGCGGCGCGCCAGCGCTCGCCGTCGAACACGCCCGCGTCGCGGAAGCCGAGCGCCGCCTGCTCGAACGCCCGCCGCTGCCGCCGCGGGAGCGTCCGCGAGATCTTCTGGGCGACGTCGTTGAGCTGCTCCTCGGGGAGGATGCCCCGCCCGTAGTCGGGGAAGACGGTGCGCACGCCGGCCGCCACCAGCAGCCCCCAGTCCTTGCCCGGGATGCGCCCCACCGCGTAGGTGCCGGCGCGCAGGTGGCCGAGCTGGCGGCCGAGCTGCAGGCAGGCCTCCTGCCGCGGCAGCGCCGCGAAGCTGGCCGGCAGCAGCAGCGCCGGCGGCGGCCCGGCCTCGATCTCCACCTGGGTGGCGATGGCGCGGGCGAGGAAGACGTCGAAGGTGTCCTCGACGCCGAACAGGCCGGCGATGCGCGCCACCAGCGCCCGCTGCGGATCCTCCGAGCGGGGCGGCAACCGATCCTGCTTCCCGACCCCCCAGTCCTCGAGCGCCAGGCCGTACAGCCGCGGCAGCACCTCGGACATCGCGGCCAGGAGCGAGGTCGCCGGGTGGCGCGCGTCGGGGTGGCGGATGACCGCCTCGAACTCGGCGCCCGAGATGGTCCCCGTGGCCTCGGGCG
>DASZVW010000944.1:0-3757 GCA_035546895.1 Polyangia bacterium | reverse complement strand
CCCTACCAGATCCCCTTCGCGCCGCCGCCCGAGCCGGCGCCGGTGGCCGCGCGCCTGACGCCGCCGCCGCACGCCCCCTACCAGATCCCCTTCGCGCCGCCGCCCGAGGACGAGGGCGAGGGGCACGAGGACTCGGTCGAGAAGAAGTTCGCCAACAACGACACGCTGGGGCAGGTGCTGGCGCGCGAGGGGTTCGGCCCCGCCGGCCCGCAGGTGATCGCCGCGCTCGCCAAGCTGTGCGACCCGCGCAGCATCCGCGGCGGGCAGAAGTACCTGGTGCGGCTCGGCGACGACGGCGCGCCCGCCGCCTTCGAGTACCAGCCCTCGGCGATCCTCCGCTACCTGGTCGAGAAGGACGAGGAGAGCGGCGCCTGGAAGGCGCGCAAGGCGGAGGCGGCCGTCGAGATCAAGACCGCCCAGGCCGGCGGCGTCGTCGATTCGTCGCTGTACGAGTCGGTGCAGAAGGCCGGCGAGTCGACCGCGCTGGTCAGCCTGCTGGTCGAGCAGTTCGCCTGGGACGTGAACTTCTACACCGACACCCACCCCGGCGATCACTGGAAGGTGATCATCGAGAAGCAGTACCTGGGCGGGCAGTTCTACAAGTACGGGCGCCTCCTGGCCGCGGAGTACGGCGGCCGGACCGGCACCTTCCGCGCGTTCTTCTGGGCCGGGCGCGGCGCCGCGCGCGACAAGCCGGGCAAGTACTACGACGAGCACGGGCTGGCGATCTCCAAGACGATGCTGAAGACGCCGCTCCGCTACGTGCGCATCAGCTCGAAGTTCGATCTCAAGCGCTTCCACCCCATCCTGCACGTGGAGAAGGCGCACCTGGGGATCGACTACGCGGCGCCGCAAGGGACGCCGGTGTGGGCCTCGGCCAGCGGGCGGGTCGTCGAGGTGGGGATGAAGCGCGGCTCGGGCAACACCATCGTGCTGGCGCACGCCAACGGCCTCTCGACCCGCTATTACCACCTCTCGCGCTACGCGCGCGGCCTGCACGTGGGCCAGCAGGTGAAGCAGAAGGAGGTCATCGGCTACGTCGGGATGACCGGCCTGGCCACCGGGCCGCACCTCCACTTCAGCGTCACCAAGAACGGCGCCTTCGTCGACCCCAGCAAGCTGAACGTCAGCCGCGACGCCCCGGTCCCCGACCGCGCCGCCTACCTCGACGCCATCCGCCCCCGCCTCGCCGCCCTCAAGGCCATCCAGCCGGGCGCCGTGGCCGCCCGCAACTGACGACGAGGCGGCGCCTCAGTTCGTGGCCGGGGAGAGCTGCGTGTAGTCGAGGAAGTTGCCGGTCATCATCAGCAGCGACATGACGGTCCAGGACTCCTCGTAGTAGGCGCCGCCGACGAGCAGGTTGTCGCCCTTGACCAGGCCGTAGGCAGCGTTGAGGAACGACTGGTTCGAGGCGCTGTTCATGGCGCCCACGGCGGCCGGGCCGATGAAGGCCGCCGACTGTCCCTGCGACACCATGTGCGCCGAGGCGTTCACGGTGCCGTCCATGTTGTAGCCGTCGACGATGTTGGCGGCGCCGACGCCGCTGAAGAAGCTGCTGGTGAGCGCGACGTACTGCTGGGCGCGCGCGGGGTTGATCGCCGCCGCGGCGCTCGAGGCGCTGGCGCCGTTCAGGCACCAGTCGACGCCGATGCGGAACGGCGTCCGGCAGGCGTCGTACTGGTAGTAGTACGGCCCCGCGCTCGACATGCCGCCGGTGTTGGTGGACCAGCCGGGGACCAGCCCGTTGGTGGTGTTCTTGTTGCCCGTGCTGAGCACGTTGCAGAACATCGTCCCCGACTTGTCGCAGAAGATCGTGTCGTAGACCGTCTGGGTGACGGCGTCCCAGTTGTGCGTGGAGTCGGTGTCCACCTGCTTGAACACCCGATAATAGGCCGGCGCGAAGTACGAGGCGTTGACGTCGTCGAAGAGGTTGCCCGGCCAGCTGTCGCCCGGCCCGGCCAGCTTCGACATGTAGACCTCGTGGTTCCAGATGTTCTGGATCTGCGTCTTGGCCAGGCTGGCGTAGTTGAGCCCGCCGCTCGATCCCCACTGCTTGTCGGCCATGACCAGCGCCCAGGCCATGTCCTCGTCGGCGTCGGTGGCGGCGCCCCCCTCGGGCTGCCCGTTCACCACCGGCGCGTTCCCGCTGGCGTCGACCACCCAGTTCATGAGGCCGTTCGAGTCGGTGTGGAGCTGCTCGTACTTCCAGAGGTTGTCGAACAGCGTGTGGTCGCCCATGTAGACGGCGATGACCATCCCGTAGCCGATCCCCTCGGAGACGGTCGAGTTGAGCGGCGTGGCGCCCGAGGGGCTGCCGAGCCCGTCGGACGATGTCCGCTGCACGCGCTGGAAGTTGCCGGCGCCGGTGGAGGTGATGAGATCGGCCTTCCACCTGGCGTAGGCGGCCATGACGTCGTTGTTGTCGTAGGCCGTCGGGTAGGTGCAGCCCGACATCTGGCGGTTCTGCGGGAACGGGAAGTTGGTGCCGTTCGAGGGCGGCGTCGGCCCGCGCGAGAGGCCGCCCGTGCCGCTGACGCCGCCGGTGGCGCTCCCGGCGGCGCCGCCGCTCCCCGAGCCGCCCGTCGCGGTCGAGCCGCCCGAGCCGGCGGCCGTGCAGGTCCCGTTGACGCAAGCCTGGCCGCCGGCGCAGGCGTGACCGCAGCCGCCGCAGTTGCCGGCGCTGGAGGTCGTATCGATGCAGCTCCCGCCGCACAGCTGCTGGCCGGCGACGGCGCAGCTGCAGGCCCCGTTCACGCAGGAGGCGCCGGCGCCGCAGGCGTTGCCGCAGGCGCCGCAGTCGGCCGCGTTCGCCGGCCCGCTGCAGGTGCCGTCCGGGCACTCCGTCCCCGACGTGCAGGTCGACGAGCAGGTCCCGGTGCCGTCGCAGACGTCGCCGGTCGCGCACGCCGCGCAGCCGGCGCCGCAGTGCTGGGGGTTCGACTGGACGCAGGCGCCCCCGCAGCTCACGAAGCCGCCGGTGCAAACGCAGGCGCCCGCCGTGCAGGTGCTGCCGCTCCCGCAGACCTTGCCGCAGGTCCCGCAGTTCTGGCTGTCGCCCTGCAGGTTGACGCAGCTGGAGCCGCACTGCATTTGGCCGGAGCCGCAGGGAGATCCCGTTCCGCCGGACCCGCCGCGCGCCGGCGGCGCGCACGACACGAGCGACGTCGCGGTCAAGCCGCCCACCGAGAGGCGGAGCAAGAGAAGAAAGAGAGTCCTTGGGGGTGTGAGCTTCATTAATAAGCCTACCGGAGCTCCACGGCCCGCCGGCCCCCGCCCAGGCGGCCATCTGACCGCCGACTCAGCGATCGGTCAAGCTCTTTCCTTTTCTGGAAAGAGCATGGCGCCGAAGCTGACGACGCTCGCCTCGTCGATGTTCCACTGGTCGTAGCCGACGAGGCGCCCGCGGGCCTCGGGGACGGCGCGCAGGAAGGTGTAGATCGGCGAGGTGCCGCACCACTTGAGGTCGTCGTCGCCGCGCTCGGTCACCAGGCCCCAGAAGCCGCCCGCGTCGCCGGCGGCGATCCGCTCGACCCGCGCGCGATCGCGCGCCGCCACCGCCGCCAGCGGCCCGGCGTGGGCCCGCGCCGGGAGCGCGTCGCCGTAGCGCCGCCCCACGTGGGCGAAGTCGACCCCCAGCACGAAGCAGAGCCGCCGCCCCTCGCGCGCCGCCAGCTCGCCGAGCGCGCCCAGGAAGCGGGCGACCTGCGCGTTGGTCTCGGGGTGCGCGCCCTTTCGCAGGCCGTCGACGAGGGCGCCG
>DASZVW010000943.1:0-6468 GCA_035546895.1 Polyangia bacterium | reverse complement strand
AGCGCGAAGGCCGCCACCACCAGCGCCGCGCGGGCCACCTTGCGCCCCACCGACACGCTGGCCGACATGAGCGCCACCAGCGCCGGATCGCCGAGGCGGCCGAGCCGCCGCCGGCGGGCGGCGAACCCCAGCCCGAAGCCGATCACCGCCGCCGGGACGGCCAGCAGCAGCCAGAGCGCGTGGGGGTTGGCGAAGCGCATGCTCAGGGGATCCGTTGGAAGCGGGTGAGCCGCAGCGCCGTCTCCAGCGCCAGCAGCGCGAAGGCCGCCAGCAGGAAGCGGCGGTAGAGCTCGCGGTAGAGCGTGCCGCGGTCGTGGATGCGCGACTTCTGCAGGTCCTCGAGGATCTTCTGGAACTTCTCGTGCAGCGCGCGGGTGTCGGTGGCCAGGTAGGGCGTCCCGCCGGTCATGGAGGCGATCTGCTCGAGCAGCTTGGGGTTGACCGGCTGGCGCTGCGAGCCCGGCGCCGCCGCCTCGCCGTCGCTGTTGCCGGCCAGCACGGTGTAGATCTTCACCCCCAGCGTCTGCGCGTAGCGCGCCGCCTGCTCGGGCGAGATGTTGCCGGCGTTGTTCTCACCGTCGGTGAGCACGATGATCACCTTCGACTTGGCGTCCGACTTGCGCAGCCGGTTGAGCGCCACGCCGATCCCGTTGCCGATCGCCGTCGCCCGCCCGTCGATGATCCCGATCTTCAGCTCGCTCAGCATGCGCAGGAAGGTGCCGTGGTCGAGGGTGAGCGGGATGTCGGTGTAGGCGTCGCGCCCGAAGATGACCAGGCCGATGCGGTCGGACGGGCGGCGGCGCACGAAGTCCTGGATGACCGCCTTGGCCGCCTCCAGCCGGTTGGGGACCAGGTCGGTCTCCTGCATCGAGCCGGACATGTCGAGCGCGATCACGATGTCGATCCCCTCGAGCTCGAGATCCTCGGTCACCTGCGTGCTCTGCGGCCGCGCCAGCGCGACGCCCACCAGCACCACCGTGGCGAGCCGCAGCACCATCGGCAGATCGCGCAGCCGGGCCACCAGCCCAGGCCGCTCGGCGGCGAGGTCGGCCGCCCGCGAGTAGACGAAGAGGCCGCGCCGCCCGGGCGCCCGCGCCAGCCCCGCCCAGGCCACCAGCGCCACCGCCGGCGGGATCAGCGCCAGCGCGTAGGGGTGCGCGAAGCGGAACCCCTCCACGTCGCGCAGCAGCCAGAAGTAGGCGGCCGCCAGCGGCGCGAACACCACCGCGATG
The DNA here is from genome assembly GCA_035546895.1 of Polyangia bacterium. Lineage (GTDB taxonomy): Bacteria > Myxococcota_A > Polyangia > Fen-1088 > Fen-1088 > JADGRB01. The sequence goes on along the minus strand of DASZVW010000943.1, from coordinate 5,236 downwards.
AGCGCGTAGGGGATCGAGCCCCGCCGCGGCGCCCGCCCGTTAGGCATGCAGCGCCTCCGTGGCACCGGTCGAGGCCACTGGCGCCACCACCGGCCGGGTGGTGGAGACGATCCGGATCGCGCTCTCCAGCGCGCCGCGCGCCTCGGCCGCGGTGGGCGAGATCTTGGCGAACTTCACCAGGTCGCAGGCCGAGAGCCACCCTTGCACCTCGCCCAGCACCAGCTCGCGCCCGGCGCGGCGCCGCAGCTCGGCGCAGAGCTCGTCGGTGGTCAGCTCCAGGGAATCGAAGCCGTAGCGGCCGCCCAGGTACTCGCGGACGATCTCCGAGACGGCGAAGTAGAATGGGCGGTTGTCGGCGTTCTCCAGGAACCCGTAGGCGCCCAGGCGATCGAGCTTCTCCAGCGCCACCTCGTGCGCGGGCCGCGGCGGCGGCCCCGGCCGCTCGCCCCGGCGGGCGCGCAAGCGCCGCACGATAAGCATGGTGAGCAGCGCGCCGAGCCCGGCCGCCACCAGCCCCCCGGCGATGTAGGCCGGCCAGAGGTTCTCCTCCATCACCGTGACCGGCGGCGCCGCGTCCTTGAGCGCCGGCTCCGGCTCGTTGGCGATCAGGCTGCCGATCTTGATCGCCACCGGCTGCGTGCGCGAGGTGCGGACGTCGCCGCGCGGGCCGAGATAGGTCACCTCCAGCGCCGGCACCTCCTTGGCGCCGGGCTCGTAGGCGGCGATGGTGAGCGTGAACTGGCGCTTCATCCGCCCGTCGCCCAGGCTCTGCTCGCTCTCCTTGCGGTCGAGCAGCGAGAACGGCCCCAGCTCCAGCGTCGACGGCAGGTTGACCGGCACCGCGCTCTTGCCGACCGCCACCACCTCGAGGTGGATCGGATCGCCGACGTGCGCCTCGGTCCGGTCGGCGTGCGCCGCCACCACCGGCGCGTCCGGATCGGGCGCCTCGGCCGCCGCGGTGGTGCCAGCGTCCAGCGCCGCGGCGCGCGCCACCCCGGCCGCGCAGAGCAGCGTCCAGAGGCCCAAGGCGACGAAGAAGCTGCGCGCGCTCAATGCCGCAGCCTCCGGGCGCGCGACTCGAAGAACGTGGTGAGCGCCGGCAGGTACGGCCGGTCGGTCTGGAGCTCGATGGGGTCCATCGACAGGCGCTTGAACAGCGCGCCGCGCGCCTCCGCGGCCCGCCGCACGCCGCGCGCGAACGCCCGCGCCTCCGGCCCGCCGGTGTCGAACACCAGCGCCTCGCCGGTCTCGGGGTCCTCGATCTCCAGCAGGCCCACGTCGGGCAGCCCGTCTTCCAGCGGATCGCCGATCCGCACCGGGATGAGGTCGTGCCGGCGGGCGGTGATCCGCAGCGCGCGCTCGTAGCTCTGCACCGGGGCGAGAAAATCGGAGATCAGGAAGGCCACCGCCTTGCGGCGCACCACGTGGCTCAGGAACTCCAGCCCGGCGCCGATCGAGGTCCGCCCGCTCTTCTCGGAGAACGAGAGGATCTCGCTCACCACCCGCAGGACGTGCTGCTTCCCCTTCTTGGGCGGCACGAACCGCTCCACCTCGTCGGTGAAGATGATGAGCCCCACCCGGTCGTTGTTGCGGATGGCCGAGAAGGCCAGCACCGCCGCCACCTCGGCCGCCAGGTCCCGCTTTTCCCGCACGCGCGAGCCGAACCGCCCCGAGGCCGACATGTCGACCAGCAGCAGCACGGTCATCTCGCGCTCCTCGGTGAAGAGCTTCACGTAGGTGTCGTTCATGCGCGCGGAGACGTTCCAGTCGATGAGCCGGATGTCGTCGCCCGGGATGTACTGCCGCACCTCGGAGAAGGCGATCCCCCGCCCCTTGAAGACGGAGTGGTACTGCCCCGCCATCCGATCGCGCACCAGACGCTCGGTGACGATCTCGATCTTGCGGATGCGCTTGAGAAGATCGCGGGTCAGCATCGGAGGCGAGCCGCTCGGGGCGCTATGGGACTTCCACCCGCTCGAACAGCTTGCGCACCACCGTCTCGGTGGTGATCTCCTCGGCCTCCGCCTCGTAGGTGAGGATCACCCGGTGGCGGAGGACGTCGACGCCGATGGCCTTGATGTCCTCGGGCGTGACGTAGCCGCGGTGGCGCAGGAAGGCGTGCGCGCGCGCGGCGAGGTTCAGGTAGATCGACGCCCGCGGCGAGGCGCCGAAGGCGATGAAGTCGGCCAGATCGCTGAGGCCGTAGGCCTTCGGCTCGCGCGTGGCGTGCACGATGTTGACGATGTAGTCGCGGATCTTCTCGTCGATGTAGACCTCCTGCACGACCGAGCGCGCCTCGGCGATCTCCTGCGGCGTCGCCGCCCGCTCGGCGCCGGTCTTCACCGCCGCGGTCATGCGGTCCATGATCGCCCGCTCCTCTTCCTTGGTCGGGTAGCCGACCTTGATCATCAGCATGAAGCGGTCGAGCTGCGCCTCGGGGAGCGCGTAGGTCCCCTCCTGCTCGATCGGGTTCTGGGTGGCCATGACCAGGAACGGCTCGGGCAGCCGGTGGGTGGTGTCGCCGATCGTCACCTGGCGCTCCTGCATCGCCTCCAGCAGCGCCGACTGCACCTTGGCGGGGGCCCGGTTGATCTCGTCGGCCAGGACGAGATTCGCGAAGATCGGCCCCTGCTTGGAGACGAACTCGCCCCGCGCCTGGTTGTAGATGACGGTGCCGACGATGTCGGCCGGCAGCAGGTCGGGCGTGAACTGGATCCGCTGGAACTTCATCTCCAGCGTGTCGGCCAGCGTCTTGACCGTCAGCGTCTTGGCCAGCCCCGGCACCCCCTCCAGGAGCACGTGCCCCCCGGTCAGCATGCCGATCAGGATCCGTTCGATCATCGCCTTCTGCCCGACGATGACCTTGGCGACCTCGGCGTTCAGCTTCTCGACGAAGGCCGACTGCTTGTGCACCAGCTCGTTGATGACCCGGACGTCCATGCGCTCCTCGATTTGCCTCGGTTTTCGGTTTCGCTCAGCGGGCGCCCTGGGGCGCGGCGCGCAGCTTACAACTCCGGGCGTGCCTAGGATATTTCCGGTTCATGTGCTAGCTAAGGGCCGCCATGAGCCGAGACGCGGATCCCAAAGCCACCCGACTCTTCGACAAGCGGACCGTCGAGCGCAACATCAAGAAGGGGCTCGTCACCCGCAAGGACTACGAAAAGCACCTCAAGACCCTGGATGACGTCGCCGGCAAGGGCGTCTACGGCGGCAACGAGGACGACGACGACGAGGACGACGACCGGACCGAGGCGCCGGCCGCCGGCGAGACCCCGTAGCGGCGGGAATCGCCGGGGGGGTCATTGAAACGGCGCCCGGGCGTGCGTAACCTCCCGGGCATGGCGAGCGGCGATTCGAAGGTCTCGGGCTTCACGGTCACCGACAGGCGGTCGTTCACCGAGGAGGGCGAGTCCCGGCCGGAGCCCGCGGCGCCCGCGCCCGCCCCGTCCGGCGGCGTCGCGCCCGAGGTGACCGCCGCCTTCCCGCCGGTCGACTTCCACACCTTCGTGCTCTCGCTGGGGAGCTCGGCGCTCCTCCACCTCGGCGAGATCGAGAACCCCAACGACGGCGTGTCACAGAAGGACCTGCCGCTGGCCAAGCACACCATCGACATCCTGGCCATGCTCGAGGAGAAGACCCGCGGGAACCTCAGCACCGCCGAGGAGAAGCTGATCGAGAGCCTGCTCTACGACCTGCGGCTCCGCTACGTCGAGGCGACCAAGGCGTCGGTCGGCAAGTAAGGTCAGCCGAAGTAGCTGGTGTGCAGCACGTCGGAGACCACGTTGCAGAGCGCGTGGAAGGTGGCGCCGGCGGCGATCGAGCCGGTGCGCGCCCGCATCCAGCCGAACACCAGCGCCGGGAAGAAGACCGCCAGCCGCTGCGGGTTGGGGATCACGATCAGGTGGCCGAGCGCGAACAGCGCGCTCGACACCACCAGCGCCCAGCCGACCTTGGCGCCCAGCAGCGACCTCTCCGGCGGCCAGACCTGCTCGAGCCGCTCCATCAGGTAGCCGCGGAAGAACATCTCCTCGGGGATGGCCACCACCACCAGCTGGCTGAAGGCGAGCAGCAGGAAGCGCGGCGGCAGCCGCAGGTGGCCGCCCGCCGCCCCCAGCCAGTGCCGGCAGAGCCCGCCGAACAGATGGGTGAGCGCGTTGGCCGGGATGGTGCAGACGTGGCCGTAGAAGAGGAAGAAGCCGCCCACGAACGCCGGGATGGTGATCGCCGCGAACACGCCCAGCACCGCCAGGTTGAGCGCCAGCGGATCGGCGCGCAGGCCGGCCTCGCCGTAGTCGAACTCGCGCCCCGCCCGCCGCGCCGCGAAGGCCGGCAGGTAGAGGAAGATGATGGCGATCGGCGCGTGCAGGTTGTCGCGCACGAAGGGGACCGCCACCCCCAGCGCGGCCAGCCCCGCCGCCAGCGCCGTCGCGGCCGCGAACGCTCCCAGCGGCTCGCAAAGCCCGGACGCGCGTCCCACGCCGCGAGTCTCACCCAGCGCCGCTAGCGGCGCGCGAAGGCGCCCAGCGAGGCCACCGCGGCCGCCGCCACGCGCGTGGCGCCCCGCAGCCGATCGGGGGCCGAGGCCGGCGGCGCGCCGTCGGGGCCGCGCAGCGACCTCAGGATGGCGTCCAGCTCCCCCTCGAGGCTGGCGAGCGCGGCGCGGCTGTCGCGCAGGGCCGCCGCCAGCGAGGTCGAGCGGACGAGCGGCGCCTCGCTCCGCCGCACGGTCACCCGCGAGCGCGACGGGACGCGCCGGGCCCGAAGGCCGGAGGCGGCGCCGCTGCGTCGGGGTGAGCTCATACGTACGACGAGGATTGGGCCCGCCGCGCCCCAAGTCAATTAATTGCCGTCGGTGTCCGCCGTCAGCCGCGTCCGAGCAGGTAGCGGCGCGACGGATCGACGACCACCCCCGGCCCGAGCGCCGTCCGCCCGACCAGCATCGGGAACAGCATGTCGCCGCGATCGGTGAGCGTGACGGTGATGCGCCGCTCGAACGGCCCCAGCTTGAGCGCGGTCTCGATCACCGGCCGCCGCTCGGTGCGCCCCGAGGTGTCGCGCACCATCACGAACTCGCGCACCGTCGCCCGCACCACGTGCGGCCGCTCGCCGCGCCGGCCGCCCGGCACCGTGATCTCCAGGATCGGGCGCCGGTTCGGCCCGCCCGCGGTGTCGATGGTCCGCATCCGCGTCACGTGCAGGGCCGACGTGCGCGCGCCGGTGTCGATCTTGGCCTTGA
>DASZVW010000942.1:0-5397 GCA_035546895.1 Polyangia bacterium | reverse complement strand
CACCGCCTGCGCCGCCGGGTCGCGCGCGACCGCCGCCCGCAGCTCGGCCCGCGCCGCCGCCGGCGCGATCGGCCGGCCGTCGAGCGCCAGCGCGCCGCCCCGGTCCAGCACCAGGTTCAGCGTCGAGGCGACCTTGGCGCCGCCCGCCGCCGCGCGCGGCAGCTCGACCTTCAGGCTGGCGCGGACGATGGCCGCCGAGGTGACGATGAAGATGACCAGCAGGACCAGGACGATGTCGACGAACGGGATGACGTTGATGGACGCGATCGGGCCGTCGTCTTGCGACGCCGCCTTCTTCAGGGCCGCCACGGCCGTCACTCCGCCGCCGCGCGCAGCGGCGCGCCCTGGGTCTCCGCCGCCGGCAGCTCGCCCTTGAGCCGCGAGAGCAGCGTCCGCGACCAGCCCTCGGCGCGCGTGACCCGCGCCTTGACGGCGTTCTTGAAGAAGTTGAACGCGATGACGGCGGGGATGGCCACCAGCAGGCCGATGGCGGTGGCCACCAGCGCCTCGGCCAGCGCCGTCATCACGCCCGCGTGCGCCTCGGCCAGATCGGCGCCCAGGTTCCGGAAGGCGCGGACGATCCCCAGCACCGTCCCGAAGAGGCCGATGTAGGGGGCGTTGCTGGCCAGCGTGGCCAGGAACGCGAGCCGCGTCTCGAAGCGGGCGCGCTCGCCCCCCAGGGCGCCGGCCAGCAGCTCCTCGACGGCGTCCGGCCCCTGCTCGCAGGCGAGCAGCCCCGCCAGCAGCACGCGCCCTTCGAGGCTGCGGCGGCCGGTCAGCGCGCGGGCGGCGCCCTCGTAGTCGCCGCGCCCGATGGCCGCGTCGACGGTGGCGGCGAAGCGCGGGGGCTCGGGCGCGTGGCGGGCGAAGAACAGCAGCCGCTCGAGGATGACGGCGACCGACGACGCCGACAGCGCGAACAGCAACCAGAAGACCCACTCGGACTGAAAGAGGGGCCACTCCAAGAGACGATGGACGAACGTCGAGGTGGTGGCGTGCACGGCCGGCTCTCCTGTTTCGGGTTTCCGCCCGCGAGGCGGGCTCGGCAGGAGGAACACCGCCCCCCGCCGCCCGTGTCACCACCGCCCGGATTTTTCTCGGCGCCGCCCGGGCGGCCGCCGATCTCCGCCGGCGCCGGCGCGCGCATCGTCTATGATGAGCGCGACAGGCCCGTGCCCCTCCCCCCGCGACCGCACCCCTTTCACGGCCGAGCCTCCGAGCTGCGAACGCTGACCGCCGCCTGCCGGTCGGGGGACCATCCGCGGCTGGCGCTGGTGGGGGCGGGCGGGAGCGGCAAGTCGACGCTCGCGGCGGCGCTCGTCCACCGCCTGCGGCGGGACTACCCCGGCGGGGCGGAGTGGTTGCGCGTGGGCGGCTGGGACCACCGGACGCTGCTCGACATGCTGGCGATCCGGCTCGGCCTGCCGCTCGGCCGCCTGTGGGCGCGCGAGGAGCGGGTGGCCGAGGTGCGCCGGCGGATCCGCGCGCGCGGGCCGATGCTGGTGGTGCTCGACAACCACGAGGACGACGCGCAGATGGCGCGCTTCCTCAACGCGCTGGCCGACCTCCCCGTGCTCTGGCTCCTCACCGCGCGCCGCTGCCTGCTGGCCGGCGTCTCGGTCTTCCCCGTCGCCTCTCCCCTCGTGACCCTGGGCCGGAACCCCTTCCCGAGGGTCCACGGGTTGACCTCGCTGCTGCGCTGGAACGTGCTCGCGCTCGACGTCTGCGACGCCCTGGTCGGCGGCGGCGCCGCCACCGTCCCGGCGCTCCGGCGGTGGCTGCTCGCGCACGGCATCGGGCGGGTGGCGCCCATCGCCCACGAGGACGACCTCCCGGAGGTGCGGCTCCTGCTCCGCTGGGTCTGGCCGCGCCTCTCCCCGGCCTCCCGGCGCATGCTGACCGTCCTCGGACACCTCCAGGGCGACCACCTCGACAAGCGATCGCTGGCGGCGCTGGCCCGCGTCCGCCGCCCGTCGGCGGGGTTGGCCCGCCTGCGGGCCTGGCGCCTGGTCCAGGAGCCGTTCCCGGGGCGCTTCACCGTCCACGCCACGGTCCGCCACGCCGTCGTCGCCCGCACCCGCTTCGATCAGCGCCGCGCCGCGCACCACTTCGTGACCCTGCTCGAGCGGCATCCCGAGCGCCTCGATCTGGAGCAGACGAACCTGTTCGCCGCGCTCGACCAGGCGCACACGGGCGGAGACTTCCAGCAGGGGCTCCGCCTGACCAAGCTGCTCGAGCGCCTGGGCCTCTCCTGAGGCCCCGAGCGCTGCGAATGGGGGTCGGCGCCCGTCAGCCGGTTGACAGGCGCGGGACGCCGGACCGCCGGGCCGCCGACGGCCGGCTCGACGAGACACCCGCGAAGTCCCGGCCCCAGGCGGCAACCGACGCGCCCTGGGCGTGGCACGCGCCGTGCTTTTGTCGGTCGGCATGACCACCACGACCAAATCCAGAGTCCCCGCCGAGACGTCCTCGAAGCAGCCGGCCAACGCGGAGCTGGTCGCCCGCCGGAACGAATACGCGGCGAAGTTCTTTCCCTACATCGAGAAGGTGGCGCGCCGGCTGGCCCGCCGCCTGCCGTCGCACGTCGAGATCGACGACCTCATCTCGGCGGGCGTCATCGGCCTCCTGGAGGCGGCCGACCGCTTCGATCCGGCGCGCGTCGATCGGTTCGAGGCGTTCGCCGAGTTCCGGATCCGGGGCGCGATGCTCGACGACCTCCGCTCGCGCGACACGCTCTCGCGCGACATGCGCAAGCTGTCGAACGAACTGCGCGACGCCACCCGCCGCATCGAGGCGCAGCTGGGGCACACGCCGGACGACCAGGAGATCGCGACCCACCTCGGCGTCGGGGTGGAGGCGCTCTACGCGCGGCAGCAGAAGCTCTCCGGCTCCTCGGTGGTCGGCTTCGACGACGCGGGCGCCGACCTCCTCGAGCGGACCGCCGACACGGCGGCCGACGACCCCTTCGAGAGCGCCGCGCGCCGCGAGAGGTTCGACCGCCTGGCGGCGGAGATCGCCACCCTCCCCGAGCGGATGCAGCAGGTGATGTCGCTCTACTACTGCGACAACCTGAGCCTCAAGGAGATCGGCGCCGTCCTCGGCCTCACCGAGTCCCGCGTCTGCCAGATCCACGGCCAGGCGACCCGCCGGCTGCGCGCCTCGCTGGGCGAGTAGGGATTCCGAAGCCGCCGCGCGCGGCCGAGATCCCGCTACCAAGCATCGAAGCAGTCGTAGTTCCGCTGGCGCCAGATCAAGCCGTCCTTGAACTCGAAGACCTGGGCGAAGCGCGCCCTCAAGATCGCCCCCGGCTGCAGGCTGCCGAAGGGGACGGCCAGCGTTCCGGTCCAGGCGACCTCCAGCACCACGCGCCCGTCCTGCTCGGTCGCGGTCAGGACCTGGTAGGTCTCCGCCGACATCACGGCGCGGCCCTTGAGGTTGGCTTCGCGCAAGGCCTGGAGATCGCGCGTCAGCCCCTTCGGCAGGAGCCGGTTCGGGAGCTCCTCGTGAACGACGTCGGGCGCGTAGAACGAGGCGATCACGTCGATTGGCGCCCGCGCGGCCACCGCGTCGACGAAGGCCCTGGCCCGATCGGTGAGCGTCTCCACGAGCGGGATTCTACTGCAGCAGCACGTACCGGCTGCGCAACATGTGGACGACCGGATCGACGTCGTGCTGCGCCAGCATCTCGCCCAGGGCGGCGTCGAGATCGCTCTGGAACCGCGCCGGCATCACGCCGCCCGCCGCCGGGACGAGGTGGTGCTTCTTGAGCAGCGCGTAGTTCTCCTCCAGGACCGGGTCGCCCGCGGGCGGGGGGACGTCGATGCGGGCGGTGAGCGTGCCGCGGGCGCGGCTGATCGCGCGCTGCCCGTCCGGCGAGGCGAGCGTCGCCAGCAGCCGCTCGGCGCCCGCGCGGTTCTTCGCCGCCGCGGGGAGGACGAAGGCGTCGGCCGAGAAGACGAACACGTCGGCCGTCTGCGGGAAGGGGATCTCGCCGTAGTCGACCCCCAGGCGCAGCCCGCGCGCGTTGAACGGGCCGCGCGCCCACTCCCCCATCACGGTCATCACCGCCCGCCCCTCCGTCACCAGATCGATCCCTTGCAGCCACGACAGCTGCTGGTGGTCGGGGTTGGCGTAGGCGAGGAGCTGGAGCGCGGTCTCCAGCGTGTGCACCATCCGCGGGTCGTCGGCGTCGAGCAGGCCCGAGAAGTACTGGTGGTAGAACTCCGGCCCGTCACGCGCCACCATCAGGCAGTCGACGAAGAGCGCCACCGTCCACGGCGCGTTGCTGCCGAGGCCGAACAACGAGACGCCGGTCCCCCGCAGCCGCTCCCCCATCGCGACCAGGTCGTTGATGCTGGTGGGCTCCTTGAAGCCGAACCGCGCGAGCAGCTTCTTGTTGTAGAAGATCTCGTTGTTCCGGTGGATGTTGGCGGGGACGCCGTACACCTTGCCGTCGTAGGTGACCTGCTCGAGGAGCTCGCGCGGGATCGCCTCCCGCCAGCCGGGGACCTTCGCCAGCACGTCGTCGAGCGGCAGGAGCTTCGACTCGCGCGCGTCGGTGCCGTTGCTCAGCACCCACTGCATCAGGTCGCCCCCCACGTTCGCCTGGAACGTGTCGGGTGGCTCGTTGCGCTGCATGCGGGCCTGCAGCGTCTTGCGCGCGAGGCCGGACAGCGCGGCGCGCGCGTTGATGATCGAATCGTCGGGGTGGGCGCGCCGGTGGGCCGCCGCCAGCGCGGCGAGCGGATCCTCCTCGCCGATCCGCTCCAGCCAGGCGAACATCTCGATCGGCCGCTGCGCGCCGGGCGCCTCGGTCTCGGCGACGGGGTCCCGCGCCTCCTGTCGCGTCCCGCACCCGAGCGCGCCGGCCGCGAGCGCCGCCGAGACGAGGGCCAGCGCGCGCCGCGCCCCGGGCGACCTCACCGGCAGACCCCCTGCCGGCACTTCTCGCCGGCCGCGCAGGCGTGGCCGCACTGTCCGCAGTTGGCGGCGTCGGTCAGCACCGCCACCTCGCAGCCGTCGGAGACCGCGCCGTTGCAGTCGCGGTAGCCCGCGTTGCACCGCCAGATCGTGCACACGTCCCCGCAGCCGCGCTGCGCGTGCGCGAGCGCCGGGCACTTGGCGCCGCAACCGCCGCAGTGATCGGGATCGGTGCGGATGTCCGTCTCGCAGCCGTTGGCGGGATCGCCGTCGCAGTCGTCGAAGCCCTTGTGACAGACGGCGATGTCGCAGCGGTGGCTCTGGTTGCAGCGCGCGGTGGCGTTGACCACGTTGCAGGCGTAGCAGCTGTCGCCGCCGCACCCGTGATCGGGGAGATCGACGGAGACGCTGGTCCCATCGCAGGACTTGAGGCCGGCGCCGCAGAGCTCGCCGCCCGACGCCGCGGCGCCGCCGGCC
>DASZVW010000941.1:0-5239 GCA_035546895.1 Polyangia bacterium | reverse complement strand
TCATGAAGGCGCCGGCGGTGTTTGCCTTCGGCCTGGTGGCGTTCGGATTCCTCGGCATGGGCCCGGTCACCATCGCGGTCGACTCCTACGGCCCGGTGACCGACAACGCGCAGTCGGTCTACGAGCTGTCGGTGATCGAGTCGATCCCCGGCATCAAGGAGGAGATCAAGAAGGCGGACGGCTGGGACGTCGACTTCGAGCGCGCCAAGCACATGCTGGAGGAGAACGACGGCGCCGGGAACACCTTCAAGGCGACCGCCAAGCCGGTGCTGATCGGGACCGCCGTGGTCGGCGCCACCACCATGATCTTCTCGATCATCATGGGGCTGACCAACGGGCTGTCGGCCGACCTCGACAAGCTGTCGCTGCTCCACCCGCCGTTCCTGCTCGGCCTCATCACCGGCGGCGCGGTCATCTACTGGTTCACCGGCGCCTCGACGCAGGCGGTGTCGACCGGCGCCTACCGCGCGGTGGAGTTCATCAAGCGGAACATCAAGCTCGACTCCAGCGTCGAGAAGGCCTCGATCACCGACAGCAAGAAGGTGGTCGAGATCTGCACTCAGTACGCGCAGAAGGGGATGTTCAACATCTTCCTGACCGTCTTCTTCAGCACCCTGGCCTTCGCCTGCCTGGAGCCGTTCTTCTTCATCGGCTACCTGGTCTCGATCGCCCTCTTCGGCCTCTACCAGGCGATCTTCATGGCCAACGCCGGCGGCGCCTGGGACAACGCCAAGAAGATCGTCGAGGTCGAGCTCAAGGAGAAGGGGACCGAGCTGCACGCGGCGACCGTCGTCGGCGACACGGTGGGCGATCCCTTCAAGGACACCTCCTCGGTGGCCATGAACCCGGTCATCAAGTTCACCACCCTGTTCGGCCTCCTGGCCGTCGAGCTGGCGGTGGGGATGGCCCGCGGCACCAGCCTGGTGCTGGCCGGGCTGTTCTTCATCGTCGCCGTGGTGTTCGTCTGGCGGTCGTTCTACGGCATGCGCATCAAGACCACCGGCGGCGAGGCCTCACCGGCCAAGCCGGCGGCCGACGGCAAGGTCCAGTCGGCCTAGCGCGCCCGGGTCAGACGCTGCGGGCGCGCAGGAAGCGAACGGCCGGCGCGGCGAACGGCAGCGCCGCCGCCAGGAGGAGCACCGCGGCCAGGTCGTGACCGGCGAAGGACGCCCCGCCCAGCGCGCCGGCGCTCACGGCCGCCACCAGACCGGCGGCGCCGACCGCCAGCCAGCCCCAGGTCCGCAGCCGCAGGAGGCCGCCGAAGCCGACCGCCAGCAGGCCCAGCGCCGCCAGCGACACCAGCATCCCCTGCCCCGGCTCCTTGGGCCCCAGCGCCCAGAGGATCAGGCTGGGCAGCGAGGCGGCCGAGCGGGTGATGGTCTTGCGCAGCCGCGCCACGCCGAGGTCGTCCATCCGGTAGCGCTTGCGCCACCCCTCCTGCAGGTCGTAGCGGGCGGCCATCGACTTGCCGGCCAGCGGCAGCACGATGAGCGCGTGGAGGGCGCCGTAGACGGCCAGGACCGGCATCCAGCCGATCATCACCAGCGAGATGATCGCCACCATCAGACCCGACCAGCCGATGCCGGTGGCGAACCAGCGCCCCCAGAACCACTCGGCGACCACCGCGAAGAAGGCGACCACGTAACAGGCGCCCAGGGCGGCGAAGGCCGGCCCCCACCCTTCGGGCGCGTTCACCGCCAGGAAGGTGTAGACGATGGCGAAGAAGCTGAGCGACAGCGCGGCGAGCGCCCGCCGGAACCGCTCGAACCCCAGCGCCCCCAGCTTCTCGACCACGGCTTCGGCCCCGGACGGCAACTTCAACGCCATGCCCCTATTATAACGACGGGCGGGCCGATCCGCATCAGGCCGCCCCGGATGCCCTACCCCATTGCAGTCTGCCGGCGGGCGTGAGAAATAGACCGGCCGTGGACGCCCCCACTCTGGAGCAGCTCAAGGCCGAGATCACCGACGTCACCCTGCAGGTCCACCTGGCCGAGGAGCGCAAGGACGAGCGCGACCTGGTGGCCGCCGCCCACGCCAGCGTGGAGCGGCTGTCGCAGCGCTACCGCGAGCTCCTGGCGTCGCTCTCGCCGCCCCAGCAGATGGCCGCCGAGCGGGCTGTCGGACGCCGCGTCGTCGACCTCAAGCGGCTGGCGTCGCTGCTCCCCAAGGTCCCCGCCGCCTCCAGCGAGAGCACGCCCGACCGGCGGGCCGGCGGCGGCGCCCCCGAGGGGCGGCGCATCACCGGCGTCTCCTGGACCCACGAGCGGGCCGCCCCCAAGAAGGTCGGCGTGGGGGCCGACATCGAGTCCTGGTGCGGCCACTGCGGCGAGCTCACCACCCACAGCATCGTGGCCATGGTGGGCGACGAGCCCAAGCAGGTCCTCTGCCAGGTCTGCGGCTCGCGCCACGCCCACCGCACCACCGCGGCCCGCCGGACCAGCAGCGGCGCCAACCCGACCGTGGGCGGCGAGGCCGAGGAGCGCGTCGGCCGGGCGGTCGATCCGGAGGCCAAGCGGCGCGCGGCCGAGCTGCGCGCGCTGGGCGAGGAGGTCGCCGCCGCCGCCGAGGTGCGCGTGTTCGACCCCAAGGAGCGCTACAAGGCCGGCGAGATCATCGCCCACCCCGAGTTCGGGCGCGGCAAGATCGAGAACGTGCTGCGGTCGAGCCTGCTGGTCCGCTTCCCCGTCGGCGGCCTCAAGTCGCTGATGTTGATGTAGCCGGGCTGTCGCGGCTTCGGCTCAGCCGAGCGCGTCCAGCTCTTCCAGGAAGCGCTTGAGCAGGCCGTCGACCATCAAGTTGCGGCTCGCGCCGTCGTAGCGGCCGGCGCGGTAGCCGCCCTGGGTCTCCTCGAAGCGGGTCCGCGTGTCGGCGATCAGGGTCTTGCAGGTGGTCACCTTGCTGGTGATCTCCTTGCGGTTCTTGAGCAGATAGCCGCCCAGCGACATGGCGGCGGCGCCGGTGAGGATCACCCCCAGCGGCCCCGACAGCGCGTAGCGCAGGCCGAGCCGGAGCGCGACCACGCCGGCCGCGCCCAGCGCCGCCTTCTTGAGCCCGCTGCCGTCGCGGATGGAGTCGGCCGCCATCGAGGTCGCCTGGCCGGAGGCGATCACCAGCGCGATGAAGGTGCCGCGGCGGCTCTTCCAGCCCCGGTCGTAGTAGTCCTTGATCGCCTGCTTGAGGAACGCGTCGTAGTCGTCGAAGACCTCGGGGCGCAAATCGGCCTGCTTGGTCTTGGGTTCCGCCTCGGTCGCCATTGCGCCTCCGTCGATGGTGTCCCTGGATCGTACCACGCCCGTGATGGAGACTAAGGCCGATGAAGGCGGCCGCATGGGCGATCGCGCTCGGTCTCGCGCTGGCGCCCGCCGTCCACGCGCGCCCGCGGCGCCCGGCGATCCCGGAAGTGGCCCGCGCCGAGCCGGCCCTGCGCGCCGGCCGCTACGAGGACGCGCTCCGCCTGTGCGGGCTGCGGCTCCGGACCGCGCCCGACGAGCCGGCGCAGACCATCGTCTGCGCGCGCGCCGAGGAGGCGCTGGGGCGCTACGCCGACGCGCGCCGCCGGCTCGAGGCCGCCGCGCTCGCCCACCCCACCGACCTGCCGCTGCGCGACGCGCGCATGCGGCTCTACGCGCTCACCGGCGATCGCGACGCCTGGAAGCCGCTGGTCGACGCCAGCTACGCCGACTGGAACGGCGGCCACGTCGACCGCACCCGGCCCGACGACCTCGTCGCCATCGCCACCGCCGTCCGCCTCGACGAGAACTGGAAGGACGCCAACGACGTCCTCCGCGACGCCGTGCGGGCCGACCGCCGGGAGGTCGCCGCCAACCTCGACTGGGGGGCGCTGCTGCTGGAGAAGCACAACGCCGCCGACGCCGAGACCTCCTTCCGCGAGGTGCTGAAGGTCGATCCCGACAACCCCGACGCCCACGTGGGGCTGGCCCGGGCGGCCATCGACGACCGCTACGACGCGGTGGCCGCGCGGGCCGAGCTGGCGCGCGCGCTGGCGGTGAACCCGGCGCACGCGGGCGCGCTGGCGCTGCGGGCCGAGCTGGCGCTCGACGCCGAGGACTTCGCCGCCGCCCGCGCCGACGTGGCGGCCATCCGCCGGACCAACCCGCGCGACCCGGGCGCCGCCCGCGTCGAGGCGGCGGTGGCCACCATCCTCGACGACCCGGCGGCCTTCGCGCGCGCCCGCGACGTCGACCTCGGTGTCCACCCGCGCGACGGGCGCTTCTTCGCCTTCGTCGCCGAGGCGCTCTCGCGCGAGCGGCGCTACGAGGACGCCCGCGCGGTGGCCGCCGAGGGGGTGGCCGCCGATCCCGACGACGCCGGCTGCCTGGCCGTGCTGGCCACCACCGAGCTCTACCTGGGTGACGAGGCGGCCGGGCTCGACGCCCTCCGCAAGGCCTGGAAGCGCGACCCCTACAACCTGCGGACCTACAACCTGCTCGACCTCTACGAGAAGGTGATCCCCACCCGCTACGTGATGGTGTCGAGCGCCCACCTCCGCTTCCGCGTCGAGCCGGCCGCCCGCGCCGCCATCACCGAGGTCGTCGCCCCCTACCTGGAAGAACGCTACCGCGACGACGTCGCCCGCTACGGCTTCGTCCCGAAGGGGCCGATCACCTTCGAGCTCTACGGCGATCCCCGCCACTTCGCGGTGCGCACCGTGGGCCTGCCGGCCATCGGGGTCTCCGGCGTTTGCTTCGGGCGGATCATCACCTCGCAGGCCCCCACCAACCACGCCTTCAACTGGGGGATGGTGCTGACCCACGAGCTGGCGCACGTGTTCGCCATCGAGCTGTCGCGCCAGCGGGTGCCGCGCTGGTTCACCGAGGGGCTCTCCGAGCTGGAGACGGCGCGCGTGCGGCCGGAGTGGACCCGGCACGACGACGTCCCGCTCTACGGCGCGCTCACCCGCGGCGAGCTGCCGCCGCTGGCCGACCTGTCGACCGCCTTCGTGAGCGCGCGCAACGGCGACGACGCCACCCGGGCCTACGCGCAGGCGGCGCTGGCGGTGGAGTTCCTGGAGCGGAGGTTCGGGTTCGCCGCCATCCGCAAGGCGCTGGTCGCCTACGGGCGCGGCGCGCGCGGCGCCGCGGTGCTGGAGGAGGTCTCGGGGATGCCCGCCGCCCAGCTCGACGCCGCCTTCCACGCCGACCTCGCCGGCCAGCTCGCCCGCTACGCGACCCAGTACCTGCCGGGCGAGTCGCTGCGCGCGCCGCCCGCCGAGGCG
>DASZVW010000940.1:0-1763 GCA_035546895.1 Polyangia bacterium | reverse complement strand
CACCCGCGCCGGCCGAGCGGCGGCCGAGCGCCCACCTGCACGCGCGGGTCGCCGCCCCCAAGCCGCCGGTCGCGCCGCGCACCGAGGCGGTGGTCGAACCGGTCGCCTGCAAGATGACGGTCGGCTCGTATCCCTGGGCCGATCTCTGGGTGGACGGCGCCGACACCGGCCTGCAGACGCCGGTCGTCGCGCTGCCGCTCGCCTGCGGCGCGCACCGGCTGGAGTTCAAGCGCAAGGACCTGAAGGTCGATCAGATCGAAAACGTCACGCTGAACGAGGGGCACGACTTCAAGCGGGAGTTCGAGCTCCAGGGCGCGGGGCTCGACGAGTGAGCGCGGCCTGCATCTCCGTCGAGGTGTGATCGGGTCGGAGCGCATCCCACAGCCCGCGCCTCCGGGGAATCGGCGTGGCTCTTCAGCCGAGATCGGCCTAGGATGATGCACGTGGGAGTCGGGAGTCAGCCGTCTCTTCTCCCCGGCGCGAAGCCGTTCGGGAAGTACTACCTCCTCGATCGCATCGGCGTTGGCGGGATGGCGGAGGTCTTCCTGGCCGTCGCGCTCGGCCCGCAGGGGTTCCAGCGCACGCTGGTCATCAAGCGGATGCTCTCGCATCTGTCGCAGGACCGCGCGTTCGTCCGGATGTTCATCGACGAGGCCAAGCTGTGCGGCCTGCTGTCGCACCCGAACCTGGTCCAGATCTTCGAGTTCGGCCAGATCGAGGAGAGCTTCTTCATCGCCATGGAGCAGGTGCAGGGCGAGACGCTGCTCGCCGTGCAGGCCAAGCTCGCCGAGGAGGGGCGCCTGGCGCCGGTGGCGGCCAGCCTGGAGATCGTCCGCCAGGTCTGCCTGGGGCTGAACTACGCGCACGGGCTGCAGTCGACGGCCGGCCAGCCGCTGGGGATCGTCCACCGCGACATCTCGCCCTCGAACCTGATGATCAACTTCCACGGCGGCGTGAAGATCCTCGACTTCGGGATCGCGCGCGTCACCGAGGAGCTGCGCGAGTCGAAGACCCAGGCCGGCACCATGAAGGGGAAGGTCTCGTACATGTCCCCCGAGCAGGTGCGGATGGAGCCGATCGACAACCGCTCCGACATCTTCGCCGTCGGCATCGTGCTGCACGAGCTCTTGACCGGGCGGCGCCTCTTCAAGTCGACCAACGAGCTCACGGGCGCCAAGCTGGTGCTGGAGGCGGCGGTGCCGCTCCCCTCGGCGGTGAACCCCGCCGTCCCCCCGGCGGTCGACCCCATCGTCATGCGGGCGCTCGAGCGCCGGGTGGAGGCGCGCTACCAGACCGCGGGCGAGATGGCCGAAGATCTGGAGAAGGCGCTGTTCGAGATGCGCGCCTCGCCGCACGAGCCGCGCAAGCTGCTGGTCTCCCTGTTCCCGCAGGGGCCGTCGCGCACCGGCGAGGTCCACCTGCCGCTCACGCCGTCGGGCGTCCCCGTCGAGACCGTCACGCCCGCGCGCAACCCGCGCGCCTCCTCGAGCAAGATCACGCGGCCGGAGGCGCCGGAGGGGCCGCTGGACATCGACATCGATCTGGCCGCCTCGGGCCCCGTCGCCTCCGGCCGGCCCCGCCGCGGGCGGCGCCGCTGGGTGGCGCTCGGCGCGCTGGGGGGCGCGGTGATCGCGGTGGTGGTGCTGGCGCAATATCCGCGCAAGGGGCCGCGGACCGAGGGGGCCGACGCGCCGGCCGCCGCGCAACCGGCGCCGGCGCCGGTGCCCGTGCCCGCCGAGCCGGCGGCCGAGCCGGCGCCCGTC
>DASZVW010000939.1:0-9269 GCA_035546895.1 Polyangia bacterium | reverse complement strand
CATGGTCGATCAGCTCAACAGCTTCGCCAGCGAGGTCACGCGCGTCGCCAAGGAGGTCGGCACCGAGGGGAAGCTGGGCGGCCAGGCCGACGTCGGCGGCGTGGCCGGCGTCTGGAAGAACCTGACCGAGAACGACAACTTCATGGCCCGCAACCTGACCGCCCAGGTGCGCGGCATCGTCAAGGTCGTCACCGCGGTGGCCAACGGCGACCTGACCCAGAAGCTGATCGGCGTCGAGGCCAAGGGGGAGATCGCGGCGCTGGCCGACACCATCAACGACATGTGCGACACGCTGGGGACGTTCGCCGACCAGGTGTCGACGGTGGCGCGCGAGGTCGGCATCGAGGGGAAGCTGGGCGGCCAGGCCAAGGTGCCGGGCGCCGTCGGCACCTGGCGGCAGCTCACCGACAACGTCAACCAGCTGGCCGGCAACTTGACCTCCCAGGTGCGCGCCATCTCCGAGGTCACCACCGCGGTCACCAAGGGGGACCTCACGCGGTCGATCGAGGTCGAGGCGCAGGGCGAGGTCGCCGCGCTCAAGGACAAGATCAACCAGATGATCATCAACCTGCGCGAGACGACGCAGAAGAACGCCGAGCAGGACTGGCTGAAGACCAACCTCGCCAAGTTCAGCTCGATGATGCAGGGGCAGAAGAACCTGGAGACGGTGTCGCGCCTCATCATGAGCGAGCTGACGCCGCTGGTCTCCGCGCACTACGGCGCCTTCTTCACCATGGACTCCGAGGAGGAGGAGCCGATCCTCAAGCTGACCTCGACCTACGCCTACCGGGAGCGCAAGGGGGTGGGCAACCGGTTCAAGGCGGGCGAGGGGCTGGTGGGGCAGTGCGCGCTGGAGAAGAAGACCATCCTGCTCACCCGGGTCCCCTCCGACTACGTCCAGATCAGCTCCGGCCTCGGCGAGGCGTCGCCGCTGACCATCATCGTGCTGCCGGTGCTGTTCGAGGGGCAGGTCAAGGCGGTGATCGAGCTGGCCTCGTTCCAGTCCTTCAGCGCCATCCACCAGCTGTTCCTCGATCAGCTCACCCAGTCGATCGGCGTGGTGCTCAACATGATCGGCGCCAACATGCGCACCGAGGAGCTGCTGCAGCAGTCGCAGTCGCTCACCCAGGAGCTGCAGTCGCAGTCGAACGAGCTGACCATGCAGCAGGCCGAGCTGCGCCGCACCAACACGGCGCTGGAGAAGCAGGCGCTGGAGCTGGAGGAGAAGGCGCGTCTCCTGGCCGAGCAGAACCAGAAGGTCGAGATCAAGAACCGCGAGGTCGAGCAGGCGCGGCGGTCGCTGGAGGAGAAGGCCGAGCAGCTCTCCACCACCTCCAAGTACAAGTCCGAGTTCCTGGCCAACATGTCGCACGAGCTGCGCACGCCGCTCAACAGCCTGCTCATCCTGGCCAAGCTGCTGGCCGACAACGGCGAGAGCCACCTGTCGCCGAAGGAGGTGGAGTACGCCAAGACCATCTACGCCTCGGGCGGCGACCTGCTGACGCTGATCAACGAGATCCTCGACCTCTCCAAGGTGGAGGCCGGGAAGATGCCGATCGATCCGCGCGACATCCACCCCACGGAGGTTGCCGACTTCGTCGACCGCTCGTTCCGCCCGCTGGCCGAGCAGAAGGGGCTGGCCTTCTCGGTCGACGTGGAGATCGGCGTGGCGCGCGCGCTCTACACCGATCCGCAGCGCCTGCAGCAGGTGCTGAAGAACCTGCTGGCCAACGCCTTCAAGTTCACCGCCGAGGGGTCGGTCACCCTGCGCATCCACCGCCCGCAGCCGGGGACGCGCTTCTCCAACCCCTCGCTGGCCTACGAGCGGGTGGTCGCCTTCTCGGTCGTCGACACCGGCATCGGGATCCCCGAGAACAAGCAGGAGCTGATCTTCGAGGCCTTCCAGCAGGCCGACGGCACCACCAGCCGGCGGTACGGCGGCACCGGCCTGGGGCTCTCGATCTCCCGCGAGATCGCGCGCCACCTGGGGGGCGAGATCCAGGTGGAGAGCGAGCCGGGGAAGGGGAGCGTCTTCACCCTCTTCCTGCCCGAGCGGTACATCGGCCTGCCGTCCCCCGACGAGGAGCGGAACGGGGTGCGCCGCCCGATCGAGCGGACCACGCCGCCCCCCAGCGTCCCCCAGTTCGCCGCGCTGGAGCCGTCGGTGCTGGCGGCCATCTCCGGGCGCCGGGTGCTGGTCGTCGACGACGACGTCCGCAACGTGTTCGCCATGACCAGCGCGCTCGAGGCCGCCGGGCTGGAGGTGGTCTACGCCGACAACGGGCAGTCCGGCATCGACGCGCTGGCCGCCGACCCGGCGATCGACCTCGTCCTCATGGACGTGATGATGCCCGGCAAGGACGGCTACGAGACCATCCGGACCATCCGCGCCAACCCGGTCTGGAAGGAGAAGCCGATCGTGGCCGTGACCGCCAAGGCGCTGGAGGACGATCGCGACAAGTGCCTGGAGGCGGGGGCCTCGGACTATCTCCCCAAGCCGGTGGACGTCAACCGGCTGCTCAACCTCATTCGCCGTCTGAGCGCCGTCCCGGACGGTCCGCCCGCCGCCTGAGGTGACCGTGTCCGAATCGCCCCTCCCGTCCGCGGCCAGCATCCTGCTGGTGGATGACCACCCCGCCAACGTGGTGGCGCTGGAGGCGATCCTGGCGCCGCTCGGCCACACGCTGGTGACCGCGGCGTCGGGCGAGGAGGCGCTCCGCCACCTCCTGCGGGGCGACTTCGCGCTCATCCTGCTCGACGTACAGATGGCGGGGCTGGACGGGTTCCAGACCGCGAACCTGATCAAGCAGCGCCCGCGTAGCCGGCACGTCCCGATCATCTTCATCACCGCCGTGGGGCGCGACGCCGCCCACGTCTTCCGCGGCTACTCCGAGGGGGCGGTCGACTACCTGGTCAAGCCGTTCGACCCCGACATCCTCCGCTCGAAGGCGCAGGTGTTCGTCGATCTCTACCTCAAGGGGGAGCAGCTCAAGGCGCAGGAGCGGCTCTTGCGCGAGCACGAGCGGGCGGCGCTCGAGCGCGCCAACGAGGAGAGGTACCGCAAGTTGCTCGACGATCTGCCGCAGAGCATCTGGGCCATCGATCCGCAGGGGCGCATCACCTTCTGGAACCGCGCCGGCCTCGCGTACCACGGGCACGGCCAGGTGCCGGCCGACAACGAATCGCTGTGGGCGGCGCTGCACCCCGACGACCGCGCGGGCGCGCGCGACTCCTTCCGCGAGGGGATCGCGCGGGCGGAGCCGTTCGAACGTCAGGTGCGGCTGCGCCGCGCCACCGACGGCAGCTACCGGTGGCACCTGGCGCGGGTGGTCCCCGAGTGGTCGAGCGACGGCGCGCTGGTCGGCTGGATCGCCACCGCGACCGACATCGACGATCAGAAGATCGCCGAGCAGACGCTGCGCGAGGCGATCGGCCTGCGCGAGGACTTCCTCTCGGTCGCTTCGCACGAGCTGCGCACGCCGCTCACCTCGCTGCGGCTCGAGCTCGAGAACCTGCTGCGGTTCGTGCGCCGCAGCGGCGGCGAGGCGGCCGACGGCGTGGTGGGCCGCGTTCAGCGGATCGACACCCAGGCCGGACGCCTCAGCCACCTCATCGACGAGCTGCTCGACGTCTCGCGCCTGGCGGCCGGCCGGCTGGAGCTGCAGATCGAGGAGGTCGACCTGGCCCAGGTGGTGGCCGAGGTCCGCTCCCGCCTCGCCGACGAGGCCCAGCGCCGGGGCTGCCAGGTGACGGTGGCCTCGAGCGGCCCCACCACCGGGGCCTGGGACGCGAGCCGCCTCGACCAGGTGATCACCAACCTGCTCTCGAACGCCATCAAGTACGGCGCCGGGAAGCCGATCGAGATCACCCTGGCGGCGGCCGACGACCGGGTGGTGTTCGCCATCCACGACCACGGCCTCGGCATCCCGCCCGAGGACCAGGGCCGGATCTTCAGGCGCTTCGAGCGCGCCGCCTCCAGCCGCAACTACGCCGGCATCGGGCTCGGCCTCTGGATCGTCAAGCAGATCGTCGAGGCGCTGGGGGGGACCATCGCGGTCGAGAGCCGCCCCGACCTCGGCGCCACCTTCACCGTCGATCTGCCGCGCCAGCGCGCCGCCGCGGCCGCCGAGCTGGGCGCGGGGGCGCGCGCCGAGGCGCGGCAGGGCGCGAACTGAGGCCGGGGCGAAGATGGCGCTGCGGATCGAAGACTACGCCCTCATCGGCGACACGCAGAGCGCGGCGCTGGTGGGGAATGACGGCTCGATCGACTGGCTCTGCCTGCCGCGCTTCGACTCCGAGGCCTGCTTCGCGGCGCTGCTCGGGGACCGCCACCACGGGCGCTGGCTGCTGGCGCCCGACGCGCCCGTCACCGCCGTGCGCCGCCGCTACCGGCCCGACACGTTGATCCTGGAGACGGAGCTGGCCACCGACGGGGGGCTCGTGCGGGTGACCGACTGCATGCCGCCGCGCGATCGGACCCCCGACGTGGTCCGGGTGGTCGAGTGCCTGCGCGGCGAGGTCCCGATGCGCAGCGAGGTGGCGCTGCGGTTCGGGTACGGCGCCTTCCGCCCCTGGATCCACGAGCAGGAGGGGACCACCTGGGCGGTGGGCGGCCCCGACGCGGTGGCGCTGGACGCCAACGTGCCGGTGACGATGGAGCCGGAGGCGCTGTCGTCGCGGTTCCTGCTCCACGTGGGCGAGCAGGCGCGGTTCGTCATGAGCTGGTCGCCCTCGCACGCCCGCCACCGCCGGCGGATCGATCCGCTCAAGGCGCTCGAGGAGACCGAGACCTGGTGGCGGCGCTGGTCGCGCGCGTGCGCGCACCAGGGCCCCTGGCGCGACGACGTCGTCCGCTCGCTCATCACGCTCAAGAGCCTCACCTACGGCCCCACGGGCGGGATCGTGGCGGCGGCGACCACCTCGCTCCCCGAGTGGATCGGGGGGGTGCGCAACTGGGACTACCGCTTCTGCTGGCTGCGCGACGCCACCTTCACGCTCTATTCGCTCATGCAGGCGGGGTACAAGCGCGAGGCCGAGGCCTGGCGCGACTGGCTGCTGTGCGCGGTGGGGGGCGACCCGCAGCACGTCCAGATCTTCTACGGCCCGGCCGGCGAGCGGCGCCTCACCGAGCAGACGCTGGACGACCTCCCGGGCTACGAGGGGTCGCGGCCGGTGCGGATCGGCAACGCCGCCATTCACCAGCTCCAGCTCGACGTCTACGGCGAGGTGATCGACTGCCTCTACCAGGCGCAGCGCGCGGGGATCCGGCGCGAGGAGGCGGCCTGGACGCTCCAGCAGGGCCTGCTCGAGTACCTGGAGGCGAACTGGCGGGTGCCGGACGAGGGGATCTGGGAGGTGCGGGGGCGGCGTCGGGCCTTCGTCCACAGCAAGGTGATGGCCTGGGTGGGGGTCGACCGCTCGATCAAGATGGTGGAGTCGCTCGGCTTCGAGGGGCCGGCCGATCGCTGGCGCGCGCTCCGCAGCGAGATCCACGCCGACGTCTGCGCGCACGGGTTCGACGCCGGGCGCGGCACCTTCACGCAGTACTACGGCTCGCGCGAGCTGGACGCCAGCGCGCTCATGTTCCCGCTGGTCGGCTTCCTTCCGGGCGACGACCCGCGCATCCGCGGCACGGTGGCGGCGATCGAGCGCGAGCTGCTCCACGACGGGTTCGTCCGCCGCTACACCACCTCCGCCGCCGTCGACGGGTTGCCGGAGGGGGAGGGGGTCTTCCTGCCGTGTTCGTTCTGGCTGGCCGACAACCTGGCGTTGCAGGGACGGGGGGCCGAGGCGCGGGCGCTTTACGAGCGCCTCCTGGCGTTGCGTAACGACGTGGGCCTCATCTCGGAGGAGTACGACCCGGTCTCCAAACGATTGCTTGGAAATTTCCCCCAAGCCTTCACGCACGTTGCGTTGGTCAACACCGCCCGCAACCTGGCCAACGGCAGCGGTCCGGCGCACCAGCGGGCCTCCGGAGGCCCCGGCCGCTGATTGCCAATTCAGGGGTTCGCTCGGCCCACGGCTTGTGCTACCGTCGCACGCTGAGCCGAGATGAGGGTGGTCAAGGCAGTCGCGGTCCGTGAGCCCTGGGCGTCGCAAATCGCCGGCGGTGGGACCACGACCGCCTTCAAGAGCTTCCGGACCCCGTACCGCGGCGAGATCCTGATCGTCTCCGACGAGGAGCCCTGGTACGGGCTGGCCCTCGCCGAGCTCTCCGAGGTCCGCGCCATCACCCGGGAGATGAACGCCCCCCTGCAGCGCGGCTACGCCTGGCAGTTCCAGAACGTCGTCCCCTTGACCCCCTTCCCGGCCTTGCACCGCTCGGGCCTCTACACCGTCGAGGTGCCCGAAGGGGCGCTGCCGGGCGGCCTCGCGGCGCAGCCGGTCCCGGTCGAGGCCGAGCCCCCGGCCGGCGAGGCGGCCATCAAGCTGGCGGTCGCCGGCGACCTGCGGCTCGCCCGGGCCGGCCTGCGCCGCGCGCACGGCGGACTGCGAGAGCTGACCGGCGCGGGCGGAGACCTGGGTGACTCGTCCGGGTCGGCCGAGACCCTCCGGCGCTTCGCCGGCGCGGTGGAGGAGATCCTCAGCAAGACCGAGGACCTGGTCACCGACATGGTGCGGCTCGACGCCCTCTGGCGGCGGGAGCTGGCCCCCCCGACGACCGACGCCGATCTGATCGCCGAGCTGGAGAGCACCAACTTCCCCGACAGCTGGCGGCGGTCGCGGCTCGACATCCTGGTGGTCGAGGACGAGCCCAAGATGGCGCGCGGCCTCCAGCGGTCGCTCTCCGTCGAGCACGACGTCCGCATCGCCACCTCCAAGCGCGACGCGTTCGCGCAGCTCCGCGAGCGGGCGCCGCACGTCCTGCTCTGCGACCACCGCCTCGAGTGGCAGAAGACCGACGACCTGTTCGAGCACGTGCGCGACCACTACCCGCGCGTGCGCCGCGTCCTCTACTCGTTCTCCCACCTCGAGGTCTGGAACGACCTCCTGCAGCGCAAGCTGATCGACGCCGTGGTCCCCAAGTCGGCGCCCCGCAACGCCCTCCTGGCGGCGCTGTTTTAGCGGCCCGGGGCCCGGGCCCTGTCCCTTTCGGTCCAGGGCCCCTCGGTCCAGGCCCCATCGTCCCAGGCCCCTCACGCCCATCTTTTCGTTCGTTTCCCTTCGCGCCTGCCCGTCGCAGCTGCCCCCTGACGACCGCAACCGGCCTCGCGCGCGCGTCGCACCTCACACCTCGCCCGAGCCGCGCGTCCGCTTGCGGACTTTTTTCGGCGCGTAGCCTGCCCTTGCAATTGTGAACGCAGGCTACGCGCCGAAAAAAGTTACGGGCGGCCCTCGGCGGTCAATCGAGCGACGGCGCTCATGCCGCACGTAACGGAGATCGCCTGCGCTCGGGACCGGCGCGCGCTCGGGCAGCGGGCGTGCTCAGGCCGAAGCCGCCCGGTCCAGTTAGCCCGCCCGGGGGAGCTCGACGTAGAACCGGGTGCCGCGGCTGGCGCGATCGAGCTCGATGGTGCCGCCGAGGCGCTCGACGATCTCGTGCACGATCGGCAGGCCGAGGCCGCTGTTGACCCCGGACGGCTTGGTCGAGAAGAACGGCTCGAAGATCCGCGCCGCCACGTCGTCGGGGATGCCGCGCCCGGTGTCCTCGACGACGAAGCCGCAGCGGTCGGCCTTCCCCAGCGTGGTGACGGTGATCTGGTTCTTCTCCGGCGCGCCGGGCTCGATCGCCTCGTAGGCGTTGAGGAGCAGGTTCACGATCACCTGGGTGAGCTGGGTCGGCTCGCCTCGCACGAAGGCCTTGTGGCTGGTGTCGAGGATGAGGCGCGCCCGCTCGCTGACGCGCGGGCGGACGATCCCGGCGGCCGTCTGCACCGCCCGGTCGAGGCTGGTGCCGACGTCGCTCGAGGGCAGCGGGGCCTCGCCCTGGCGGAACTGCTCGATCCGCCCCACCAGGTCGATGGCCGATTCGTGGGCGTCGGTCAGCGCCGGCAGGAGGTCGCTGGCCACCCGGGGGACGTCGGGGTCGGAGGCGGCAGCCATCCGGGCCAGCTGGCTGACGCCGTCGACGACGAAGCCGAGGTTGTCGCGGATGCCGATGGCCGGCGAGACCACCTCGTGCAGGATCCGACCCAAGAGGTAGGTGGTGGTCGACTGCTGCTCCTGCTGCAGGAGCCGGATCTGCAGGTCGCGGGTGACGGTCACCAGCTGGTAGGCGTCGATGCCGGCGCGGACGGCGTCGGCCAGCTCCTCCTCGCGCCAGGGCTTGATGAAGTAGCGGCTCACCTGGCCGCCGTTGATCGCCTCCACCACCGAGCCGATGTCCGAGTAGGCGGTCAGGATCATCCGCACCACGTCGGGGAACCGCAGCTTGACGGTGGCGCACAGCTCCGACCCGGTCATCTCCGGCATCCGCTGGTCGGCGAGCAGCACGGCGATCGGCTCGCGGGCCAGGATCTCCAGCGCCTCGCGCCCCGACGCCGCGGTCACCACCCGGAACCGGTTCTTGAAGCTGAGGCGGAAGGCATGCAGGTTCCGCGCGTCGTCGTCGACGTAGAGGACCGCGGAGTGGGGGATGCCAGGGTGGGTGCTCACGAGGACATTATTTCTCGGCGGCGGCTCGGCAGCCAGAGCTTGAAGCAGGCGCCCCACCCGGGGGCGGCCACCAGGTCGAGCGAGCCGCCGTGATCGTACGCCACCTGGCGGCTGAAGTGCAGGCCGAGCCCGGTCCCCTCGCCGACCTCGCGGGTGGTGAAGAAGGGGTCGAAGATCCGCTGCGCCAGCTCGGGGGGGATGCCGGGGCCGCTGTCGGCGACGACGATCTCCACCCCCTCGCGCTCGGCGCGCGACGACACCCGCACCCGCCCCCCCTCGCCCGCGGCGCGGACGGCGTTGTCGAACAGGTTGAGGAAGATCTGGTTGAGCGCCGGCGGCCGCCCCATGATCTCGCCGCGGAACCGGAAGTCGCGGTCGAAGGAGACGTTCTGCGTCCGGTGCGAGAGCAGCCGGATGGCGGCCTCGATCCCCTGGTGCGGGTCCCAGGGCTCGAGCCCCCGGTCGGTCCGCCCCACGTCGAGGAGGTCGCCGACCAGGCGCGCGATCTGCTCGCCGGCGTCGATGGCGATCTGCACCGACTCGGCGTAGTCGGGGTCGGCCTCGGTGGCCAGCAGCTGGCGGTGCACCGGCCGCAGCCCGTTGACGATGGCGTTGGCCGGGTTGCGGACCTCGTGCGCCAGGCCGGCGGCCAGCGTCCCCAGCACCGCCAGCTT
>DASZVW010000938.1:0-2841 GCA_035546895.1 Polyangia bacterium | reverse complement strand
GAACATCTCGCGGATCTGGCCGCGCTGCCGGGCCGCCGCGGCGGGATCGATCTCCTCCCCGGGCCGATCGCCGAACCGCTCGAACGCGATGACGTCGGCCCACGAGTAGAACAGGATGCAGTCGCTCGGCAGGCCGTCGCGGCCGGCGCGCCCGATCTCCTGGTAGTAGCTCTCGATCGAGCGCGGCATGTCGCGGTGGATCACGTAGCGGACGTTCGACTTGTCGATCCCCATCCCGAACGCGACGGTGGCCACCACCACGTCGACCTCGTCGCGCGAGAAGGCGTCCTGCACGCGCGTTCGCTCGGCCGGATCGAGCCCGGCGTGGTAGGCGGCCGCCGCGATCCCGCTCTCCCGCAGGTGCTCGGCCAGCGACTCGCAGGCCTTGCGGGAGAGGGCGTAGACGATCCCGCTCTCCCCGCGCCGCGCGTGCACCAGGTTGGTGATGGCCGCCCGCACCCCCTTGGTGACCGCGCCGTCCTCGTCCCCCTTGCGGTAGATCGAGATCCGCAGGTTCGGGCGGAAGAACCGCCCGCGATAGCAGGCCGGATCGATCATCGCCAGCTGGCTGATGATGTCGGCGGTGACGGCCGGCGTGGCGGTGGCGGTCAGCGCCAGCACCGGCACGCCGCCCGACTTCCCGAACTTCCGCTTGAGCCCGGTCAGGTTGCGGTAGGCGGGGCGGAAGTCGTGGCCCCACTGGCTGATGCAGTGGGCCTCGTCGACGGCGATGAGCCGCAGGTCGAGCCCCGAGAGCACCCGTCCCACCGAGGCCTCGATCCCCTCGGGCGCCGCGTAGCAGAGCTCGTACTCGCCGGCCGCCAGCGCCCGCGCCCGCCGCTGCCGCTCGTCGGGCGGCAGCGAGGCCGAGAGATAGGTGGCACGCAGGCCGACCTCGGTCATGGCGTCGACCTGGTCCTTCATCAGGGCGATGAGCGGCGAGACCACCAGCGTGGTCCCCCCCAGCACGCGCGCCGGGATCTGGTAGGTCAGCGACTTGCCGGCGCCGGTGGGCATGATCCCCACGCAGTCGCGCCCGGAGAGGAGCGCCTCGATGATCTCCAGCTGCCCGGCCCGGAACGACGGATAGCCGAAGACGTCGCGCAGCACCTCGATGGGGGGCGGGCCCGAGGGCGGTCGGACCGACAGCCCCCGCCCGACCTCGCGCAGCAGCGTGACGGCCGCCGGGCTGAAGGCGCCGGGCTGGCGCTTGAAGGCGACGCGCAGGTCCGCCAGCGCGCCGCCGCAGGCGGCCCGGAACGCCGGATCGGCCTGGTCGCCGGCGCGCCAGCGCTCGGCGAGCGCGCGCGCCGCCGCGTCGATGTCGGCGGTCGTCGTCGTCGTCTCGAACGGACCAGCTTCGGGGGGCATGCGGCGGTTATCGGCCTGACGTTAACGAAGTGGCTTGTTGGCGTCGAGGGGGCGGTTACGTTTCTGTCGGGAGAGGGAGGAAAACCATGGGCGAGATCTTTCTGGCCGGCCGGGTGTTGGTCGGCGGCTACTATCTGTGGAGCGCGGCCCACCACTTCACCGACACCGGCGCGCTGGCGCGCTACGCGGGCTCGGCGGGGGTCCCGCTGCCCGGGCTCGCCGTGGTGGTGGCCGGCGTCCTGCTGGCGGTCGCGGGGCTCACGCTGATCCTGGGCGTCTACCCGGACGTGGGGGTGGCGGCGCTGGTGCTGTTCTTCGTGCCGGTCACGGTCATGATGCACGCCTTCTGGGCCGACCGGGATCCGATGATGCGGCAGATGGACCTCATCAACTTCGGCAAGAACGTCGGCTTGCTCGGGTCGTCTCTCATGTTCCTGGCGGTCCCGCGCCCCTGGGAGTACAGCCTCGAACGCCGGGCTCACCTCCCGGTCAAGGCGCCGGTCTGACCTCCGCCCGCCCATTCCACCCCCCCGAAGAACAACCCGAGCGGAGCCGGCGTGCGTGCGCCCGCATTCAGGAGCTGGCCGAGGTGTACATGGCCAGCGCGCGACCCCAGACCCAGCGGGCGGCGGCGGCGAAGGCGAGCCCGCCGCCGAGCGCCAGGGCGGCGGTCCGGCCGTCGAGGCGCCCGAGCAGGGCCAGCGCCGGGTAGGTGGTGAGGAGGGCGATGGGGAAGACGAAGGTGAAGACGATCCGCAGCGCGCCGCGGAAGACGGTGATCGGCCAGCGGGCGGCGTCGAACAGCGAGCCGAACAGGTAGGAGAGGTTGTCGACCTTCACCACCCAGAACGAGGCGCTCACCACCAGGATCCAGAACGAGTAGAGGATGACCACCGCCAGCGCCAGGAACGCGAGCCCGGCCAGGAGCTCGCCCGCGTGGGGCGCGCGGCCGAGCTTGCTGAAGGCGTAGCCGAAGATCAGCAGCGCGCCGGCCACGTCGACCACGTGCCAGGGCTCGATCTTGGCGGTGGAGACCAGGAACTGGGCGTCGGCCGGCTTGAGGAGGACGAAGTCGAGCGTGCCGTGGCGGACGTGCTCGACCACCGCGGTGAGGCTGGGGCTGACCGCCCCCTCGAGCACGGCGTGCAGGAGCGTGAACCAGGCGACCACCACCAGCGACTCGGGGAAGGACCAGCCGGCGACGGTCTTGCGGACGCCGTAGACCACCAGGATCGGCGCCAGCGTCACCGCCATCCAGAGGATGGCGATGAGGCCGCGGACCACGAAGTCGGCGCGGTACTGCATCGCGGTCAGCGCCGAGATCGAGAGCTGCGCGCGGAACAGCCCGGCGTAGCGGCGGAGGAGGGGGACCAGGGCGAGCGGGCCGGACACGGTCATCCCCCGAAGGCCGCGAAGCGGCGCAGCCCGGCGCGCCAGACGCCCAGCGCCGCCAGCGCGAACAGCGCCACG
>DASZVW010000937.1:0-3048 GCA_035546895.1 Polyangia bacterium | reverse complement strand
GCCAATTCGCGGCGACGTTCGGGTAGCGGCCGTCGGCGTGCATCGCCCACGCCTCCACGAGGTCGGCCCACTTCGCGAAGTCGGTCGGCGGATAGAAGCAGCCGCCGTCCAGCATGGTGACGCTGGAGTTCTGGTAGGGGGTGGGGTGCGTCGACAGCGCCTCGGGCATGAAGCCGAGCTCGACGAACGGGAAGGCGCCGGCGCCGGTGATGGCGTCCATGATCCCGTCGGTCAGCGTCCAGTCGTAGACGGGGGCGCCGGCGGCGTCCTCGGTGTAGACGTTGGTCGACCCCCACTTCATCGCCGGCGTGCCGTCGCCGGTGTTGAGGAGGAAGTGGTTGCGGACGTGCACGGGCGCCGCGTGGGCGGCGGCGAGGACGCCCAGCAGCGCCTGGCCCTCGGGGAGCGTGGTGTAGTTGATCTCGTCGTAGCCGTGGAACGGCCACACCCGCTCGAGCGGCGTCCCCGTCCCGGTGGCGTCGACGGAGACGGTCACCGTCGCCGGCGCCTGCGCCCGCGCGGGGGCGGCCGCGGCCAGCAGCCCGAGCAGGACCGCCGCCGTCGCCTGCCGTGACAACTTCCGGGGCCCGCCGGCAATAGGGACCGGGAGATCATGGAACGAGCACTGCGAACACTCGGGCTGTCGGCGCTGTTGCTGGTGGCGGCGTCGAGCCGCGCCGCCGCGCAGGAACCGCGGGGCGGCGACGGCACGCACGACACGGAGGCCGACACCCACCACAACACCGAGGAGCCGAAGGCCGCCGAGCAGCCGGCCCCCGTCCTCGAGCCGAGCGCCTCGACGGCCACGGCGCCGCCGGCCGCCCTGGCGGCGCCGCCGGCCGCCGTCCCCCCGGCCGCCGGCCCGAAGCTCGGCGACGTCTCCATCACCGGCTACTTCCGGGGCGGGTTCGGCGCCAGCAACCAGAAGGGGCGGATGACCTGCTTCCAGCTCGCCAACCCGTCGGGGCTGTTCTCCAAGTACCGGCTCGGCAACGAGTGCGAGGTCTGGTCGGAGACGCACTTCACGGTCGTCACCTACGCCGGCGACGACGGCTCGGTCGCCACCGCGCACTTCATGCCGACCATCTTCATCCCCACCACCAACATCGGCTACTCGCCGACGGCGACCATCGATTCGCCGCTCGCCTTCACCACCTCGACGGGCGCCACGCTCTCCTTCCCCAACCTCTATGTCGACATCAAGGGGATCCCCTGGCTCCACGGCGGGACCGCCTGGATCGGCAGCCGGTACTACAAGCGCGAGTCGGTGTACATCAGCGACTTCTTCTACTGGAACCCCTCCGGCGTGGGCGGCGGCATCGAGGACATCAACCTGGGCAAGGACCTGCGCCTCAGCTACGCGGCCTTCGCCGTCGACGGCCCCCCGGCGACCAACGTCCCCGGCACCAACCCGCAGTTGCCGCCGCAGTTCGACTTCGGGGTCCGCAACGACGTGCAGCTTCGCGGGATCCGGCCGTGGGAAGGCGGCGAGCTCCAGCTCGGGTTTCAGTACATCGCCGACGACAGCAACGACATGCCCGGCACGCCCGCCACGCACAGCGGCTGGGGCGCCACGCTGCAGTTCGTGCAGCAGGTGCTGGGCGGCGACAACAAGCTGGCCCTGCAGTACGGCAAGGGCGCGGGGACCGGCTTTGGTACGCTCGCGCGGTTCTACTATCCCGACTTCGCGCTCAACGTCGATCCCGTCCAGTACCGGTTCCGGGTCGTCGACGTGCTCACCATCCAGCCCACGCCGTGGTTCGGGGCGCAGCTCGACGGGGTCTACCAGCGCGACCAGAACTTCCTCGGCTCGCCGGGGCAGTACGCGGAGTGGATCTCCGCCGGCACCCGGGTGAGCTGGGCGTTCACCCGGCACGCCAAGCTGCTCGGCGAGGTCGGCTACGACCGGGTCACGCGGAACAACACCTCGCCGCTGCAGCCGCAGGAGCTGGCCAAGCTCACCATCGCCCCCACGCTCACCACCGGCCGGGGGCTCATGACCCGCCCCGAGCTGCGCCTCTTCTACAC
Organism: Polyangia bacterium; assembly: GCA_035546895.1. GTDB lineage: Bacteria > Myxococcota_A > Polyangia > Fen-1088 > Fen-1088 > JADGRB01. The sequence goes on along the minus strand of DASZVW010000937.1, from coordinate 1,020 downwards.
CTGGGCGGTCTGGAACGCGGCCGCCCGGACCGCCACCGTCGACTCGGGTATGCTCTACACCGCCACCAACCTCCTGAGCGGCTCCATCTTCGGCCTGCAGGCCGAGACCTGGTACTAGCGCCCGGCCGCCCCGGCCGCTCACTTCGGCAGCCAGCCCTTGATCGCCGCGTACCAGACGCCGGCCATGTAAGCGTAGCCCTGGTCGTTGGGATGGACGTTGTCGCTCCCGATGTCGGCGGGGACGGGCATCTTGCTCATGTCGACGCCGACCACGTGCTCTCCCTTGGCGACGTGCGCCTGGATGACGCCCGGGATCTGCGCGTTGTAGGTGGTGAGGGCGGCGCTGGTGTAGCCGAGCGGCGTCAGGGTGGCGACCACGACGGTGGCGCTGGGCGCGGCTTGAACGATCTTGTCGAGCAAGGCGCTGAGGCGGGTCGCCATGCCGCCGGTGTCCATGGCGTTGGTGTCGTTGGTGCCGATCATCAGGAGCACGATGTTCGGCACCGTGTTGAAGGCGGGGCTCGGGACCAGCGACGAGATCCCGCCGGCGCCGTAGCTGCTGTAGCCCGGATCGATGGTCCAGCCGTCGTGTCCCTCGTGGTTGCGGGGGAACGTCTGGCCCGACACCTGCGTGGGGCCGTTGGCCAGCGAGCCGGTGAAGGTGACCTTCTGGTTCGCCGCCACGACGAGCTTGAAGAGCTGCGATCGGTAACCGGCGTCGTCGGACGAGGCGTAGCCGTGGGTGATCGAATCGCCGAGCGGCAGGATCTTGCAGGGATCGCCGTTGGTCGGGCAGGGGGCATAGGCGGCCGCGCCGCCGCTGCCACCGCTGCCGGGCGCTCCGCCGGCCGCACCGCCGCCGAGGCCCCCTTGTCCGGACTGACCGCCGGTCGCCTTCGCGCCGCCGGTGCCGGTGGCGCCGCCAGCGTGGCCACCGCCGCTCCCGCCGGGCCCCAGGCCGCCGCTGCCGCCCGTACCACCGGCGCCGCTCCCACCGCTGCCGCCGGTCCCGGTCGCGCC
>DASZVW010000936.1:0-1826 GCA_035546895.1 Polyangia bacterium | reverse complement strand
CGCGTTGCACCTCGCTCCACGGGCGTGTCGGGCCACGGGCGTGTCGGGCCACGGGCGTGTCGAGCCACGGCGTTGTCGGGCCACGGCGTGTCGGCCACTTACATGCGGAGCGAGACGCCGCTCTTCAGCAGCGAGCGGAGCGCGCGCTCGAGGGGTGGGGTGGCGAAGGGCCTTAGGGACGGCCCATCGCGTAGTAGGTGAAGCCGGCGCCGCGGAGCTCGGCGGGGCTCCAGACGTTGCGGCCGTCGAAGATGACCGGCTGCTTGAGCAGCGACTTGAGGCGGTCGAAGGCGGGGCGCCGGAACTCGTGCCACTCGGTGACCAGCACCAGCGCGTCGGCCCCCTTGGCGCAGTCGTAGTGCGCCTCCTGGTACTCGATCTTGTCGCCGACCTGCTTCCGCACGGCGTCGATGGCCACCGGATCGCTGGCCGAGACGGTGGCGCCGGCGGCCAGCAGCTGATCGATCAGCACCAGCGCGGGCGCCTCGCGGATGTCGTCGGTGCCGGGCTTGAACGCCAGCCCCCAGACCGCGATCCGCTTCCCCTTGAGGTCGCCGCCGAAGTGCTTGACGACCTTCTCGCCGAGGCGGCGCTTCTGCCGCTCGTTGACGGCCACGACGGCGTCGAGGACGTCCAGCTTGTAGCCGACCTCGCGGCCGGTGCTGATGGCGGCGCGCAGGTCCTTGGGGAAGCAGCTGCCGCCGAAGCCGGGGCCGGCGAACAGGAACTTGGGGCCGATGCGGTTGTCCGAGCCCATCCCCTTGCGCACGAGCTCGATGTCGGCGCCCAGGATCTCGCACAGGTTGGCGAGGTCGTTCATGAACGAGATGCGCGTCGCCAGCATCGAGTTGGCGGCGTACTTGGTCAGCTCGGCCGAGCGGCGGTCCATCACCAGCATGCGGTCGCTGGTGCGGGTGAACGGCGAGTAGAGCGCGCGCAGCATCTCGACGGCGCGCTTGTCGCCGGTCCCGATCACCACGCGATCGGGCTTCATGAAGTCGTTGAGCGCGTCGCCTTCCTTGAGGAACTCGGGGTTGGAGGCGACGGCGAACTCGTGCTTCGTCTTCTTGCCGATGATGGCCTCGATCTTGTCGCCGGTGCCCACGGGGACGGTCGACTTGGTGACCACCACCGCCCAGCCGGTCAGCGCCTCGCCGACGTCGGCGGCGGCCTTGAGGATGTACGAGAGATCGGCCGAGCCGTCGGGGCCGGGCGGCGTGCCGACCGCCAGCAGCACCACCTCGGCGCCGGCCACGCCGCCCTTCACGTCGGTGGTGAAGGTGAGGCGCCCCTCGGCGGCGTTGTGGGTGACCAGCTTGTCGAGGCCCGGCTCGTAGATCGGCATCACCCCGCGCTTGAGGCCCTCGATCTTCTGCGCGTCGAGGTCGCAGCAGGTGACGTCGTTCCCCATGTCCGCGAACCCGGCGCCCGCGACCAGCCCGACGTACCCCGTGCCGATGACACAAATCTTCATGCCGAATGGCATACCATGAACGCGCGATGGCGCCGAGCGACAGCACGATGAACGCCAGCGTCATGCTCCTGGCCGCCGGCCGCTCGACGCGGCTGGGGGCGCTGGGGCTGGCGCTGCCGAAGCCGCTGGTTCCGATCTGCGGCCATCCGGCCATCGCCTACGGCCTTCGGGCCGCGGCGCGCGCGGGGGCCCGCCGCGCGGTGGTGAACGTGTTCCACCGCGGCGATCTGGTGCGGGCGGCGCTGGGCGACGGGCGCGCGCTGGGTCTGGCGCTCGACTACTCCGTCGAGGCCGACCTGCTGGGGACCGGGGGCGGGATCGCGGCGGCGCGCGCGCGGCTCGGGCCCGGGCC
>DASZVW010000935.1:0-2788 GCA_035546895.1 Polyangia bacterium | reverse complement strand
GAGCAACGGGCTACTTGACCGAGGCGGTCGGGGCGGTGGTCAGCGCGACGCTCTTGGCGGCCGGCGCCTTGGCGGCGGCGACCTTGACGTCCAGCTTCCCTTCCGCCCGCGCGACCGCGCGCTCGTCGCTGCACGAGCCGGCCAGCGCCGGATCGGCCTTGATCTGCGTCTTGACGCCCGAGACGAGGTCCATCGGCGTGCTCTTCTCGCTCGGCAGGATCGACTCGTACTTGGCCTGCGTCATCTTGGCCAGCGCCGGCTTGGCGCCGTCCTCGCAGCCGAGCAGCGTGGCGAAGGAGGTGAGGAACTCGCCGCCGCCCGAGGCCATGTTGCGCTTCAGGTCCTGGAAGTTCACCTCGGCGAAGGCCGCCTGCTCGCGCTGCGCCTTGACGACGCCGCCCGAGACGCAGTTCGACGTCCCGGAGGTGATGCCGAAGGTCTGGCTGGCGAAGGTGCCGTTGGTGGTCGCCGCCAGGATCTGCATGAGCGCCGTGTTCTGCGTGCCGAAGGCCATCGAGCCGAGGCCGCAGCCGGCCATCCCGTACCCCTGCGCGTGTGCGGCCGGTGCTCCGAGAACCAGGAACGCGGCTACCGTACCCGTGCCCAACAGTGCGAGTCTCTTCATCACGTCTCCCTCGTAGAACTGCGCCGTCCGCGTCTTAGTCATCGCGCGGATGACGCATCGTAAGCGGCCTCGCGAAATGCCACAAGGCTGAGCTGCCGGCCGGCGAACTTCCGGAGCCGGTCCGACCGCCCGTCGGTATAAAATCGCCCGGCGTGAAGGCTGGCGGCTCCTCACCCGCCGCGCGGCGGTCGGCGTTCGTCATCGCGCTCGTGGCTTGCTGGATATCGGCCGGCGCGCTGCCGCTCGTGGACATGCTGCACGACGTCCGCGCGCCCAACGACTTCACGCCCGACTACGTGACCGCCGTCGCCTGGGCCCGCCTGGGCCGCTGCGGTCGGCCCTTGCCGTCGGTGCTCGACCGCGCGACCGCCGACGACTACGCCCGGTCGATCGGCGCGCGGCGGCTGGAGAACCTCCTCGGCCCTTATTACGTCCACCCACCGACGGCGCTCCTCGCCACGCTGCCGCTGGCGCCGCTCCCCTACCCGATCGCCGCCGCGATCTGGCAGCTGGCGTCGGTCGGCCTGGTCGGGCTCCTGGCCTGGATGCTGGCGCCGATCGCGGCGGAAGGGGGGCTGTCGATCCCGAGGCCGCTCCTGTTCCTGCTGCTTCTCCTCTGGCCCCCGATGCTGACCAACCTCGAGCTCGGCCAGTGGTCGCCGCTGCTCGCCGTCACGCTGGCCGCCGGCCACCGGGACTGGGAGCGCGGAGAGCGGCGCCGCGGCGCCACCTGGATGGCGGTCGCGACGGCGATCAAGCTCTCGCCGGCGGTCCTCCTCCTGCCAATCGGGCTGAGGGACCGGCGGGCGGCGCGGCGGTTTTGCGCGGTGGTGCTGGCCCTCGTCCTCCTGGCGTTGCCGATGGGCGGCCTCGCCGCCTGGCGCGCGCTGCTTCGCGAGTCCGGCGGAAACACCGTCGCCTGGCAGACCTGGTGGCACAACGTGCTCTCGCTCAACGGGCTCGCCGCCCGGCTGTTCGGCCCCGGTCGGTTCGCGCGCCCTCTCTTGGCGGCGCCTTCCGTCGGACGGGCCCTGCTGCTCGCCGCTGAGGCGGCGCTCGTCGGCGTGGCGGTGCTGGCGCTCCTGAGGCGCCGGCGCGGCGAGGACGACCGGCTGCGCGACGGCTGCGCCCTGGCGCTTTGGTACGTCCTCGTCGTGGTGCTGAACCCGCTCGGCTGGCCCCACTACGCGCTCCTCCTGCTGCTGCCGGCGGCCCTGACCTGGCGGGCGGCGGTCGCGCTGGACGACCCGATCGCGCGCCGCCTGGTCGCCCTGGCGCTGCTGCTGCTCTCCATTCCCAAGGAGACGCTCTTCCTGCGGGCCATCCCGCTCCCCACCTCGCCGGGCCGCAGCCTGTGGCTCTCGGTGCCGCTCTACGCCGCTCTGTCGCTGTTCGCGGCGGCGGCGCGGATCGCGCTGCCGCGCCCGAAGCCCGCCGGCGAGGAAGACCCCACGCCTCAGCGCGCGGGCCGCATCGGCGCGGGCAGCAGCGGGCGGCCGAGCACGGTCTGCGAGCGGACGTAGCGCTCCAGCGCGTCGACGGCCTTGGTGTACATGGCGTTGGCGTAGTAGGCGCGGCCCAGGTAGTAGAGCGTCTCGGGGCGCCGGGCGGCGAAGGTGGCGTCATCGGCGAGCGCCTTGAGCTCGTCGATGGCGTCGCCGTAAAACTCGGCCTTGTAGTCGAGAAAGCCGCTCAGGAGCGAGAAGTCCTGGCCCATGCCGGTCCAGATGTCCTCGGGCCACTTCTCGAGGATCTTGTAGCCGGTGGCGTAGCGGCGGGCGTGGTACTCGGCGATGACGTCGCGGTACTGGTCGTTCACCAGCGCCACGTAGTCGGGGTGGGCGGCGGCGAGCTTGGCGGGGACCACGGGCGGAGCCAGCTCCTCGCCGGGGGCGAGCGGGATCTCGGGGTCGCGGTCGAGGCGCGTCGACACCAGGTCGAGGAGGAGGCGCGCGTGCTGCGCCTCGGGCGGGTTGCCGCGCGCCTCGGCGCGACGGCACCAGAGCTCGGACTCGCGCGCCTTGCCGTGCGCGAGCAGGCTGCGCGAGAGGATGCCGGCGCGCGCGGCGCCTTCGGGCCCGTCGTACCCGCGCGCCAGCTCGGTCAGGCGCCCGTACGGCCACAGCGGGCCGTAGACCTTGGTCAGGTAGGGATCGAACTTGG
>DASZVW010000934.1:0-9832 GCA_035546895.1 Polyangia bacterium | reverse complement strand
CGGACAAGCCCGCGCCCGACAAGCCGGCCGCCGCGCCCGTGGCCGACAAACCGGCCGCTGAAAAGCCGGCCGCCGACCAGCCGGCGCCCGACAAGCCGGCCGAGGCCGCCGCCGGCGACAAGCCGGCCGCCGCGCCGCCCGCGCCCCCACCGCCGGTCGTGAAGATCACCTCCACGCCGAGCGGCGCGCTGATCTTGATCGACGGCAAGGAGGTGGGGACCACCCCCTTCCTGAGCAAGGAGATCGACCCCGCCTCGCCGCACGCCATCACCATCAAGAAGGACGGCTACGAGCCGGCCGAGCGGATGGTGAGCGGCCTCGACTGGTCGCGCCCCAAGGGGAACAACCCGCAGACGCTGAAGGTGAACGCCAAGCTGCGCCGCTCGACGCCGGCCGCGCCGGCGTCCACGGGCGCCGCCCCCGCCGCCCCGAAGGACACGGGCGACCAGAAGGGGAACGGCGAGCCGGAGGACACGGGCGGGCCGTACATCAAGGAAGTCAAGCCGGACTCGCCGTGATCGGGTCGGGGCGGCCGGTGGGTGGGCTCGGCCTGCGCCTGGCGGCGCTGGCGCTGGCCGTCGTCGGCTGCCACCGCGCGCCGGGAGGCGGCGGTGACGGCCCGCCGCCTCCCGGCCGCAAGTTCCACCGCATCGACGTCCACACGCACATCTCGCCCGACGGCGTCGAGCGCGCCGTCCGCCTGATGAACGAGTGGGGGATCGACGGCATGGTCAACCTCTCGGGGATGCACCCCGGCCCGCCGCACAACGCGCTCGAGCGGCAGCTGGCCGCGGCCGCGCAGAGCGGCGGTCGCATCGCCGTCTTCACCACCCCCGACTTCAAGCTGGTGCGCAGCGTCCCCGAGTACGGCGCCGCGATGGCCGACCAGCTCACCGCCGCCCGCGGCATGGGCGCCATCGGCCTCAAGATCACCAAGGGGCTCGGACTCGGCTACCCGGCGCCCGACGGCGTGCACCTCCTGAAGGTCGACGACCCCAAGCTCGACCCGATGTTCGAGCGGGCCGGCGAGCTGGGGATGCCGGTGGCCATCCACTGCGGCGATCCCAAGGCGTTCTGGAAGCCGGCCACCCCCGACAACGAGCGCTGGGACGAGCTGCAGGCCCACCCCGAGTGGTCGTTCTACGGCAGCGGCGTCCCCTCCTGGCAGGAGCTCTACGACGCGCTCGAGCGCCGAATCGCCCGCCACCCCAAGACCACCTTCATCGCCGTCCACTTCGGCGACGACCCGGAGGATCCCGACACCGTCGGCCGGATGCTCGACAAGTACCCCAACATGATGGTCGACACCGCGGCCCGCGTCCCCGAGATCGGCCGCCAGCCGCAGGAGAAGATGCGGCGCTTCTTCATCAAGTACCAGGACCGCATCCTGTTCGGGACCGACACCGGCATCGGCGCCGACCAGGACCAGATGATGTACGGCTCGAACGGCGCCGAGCCCCCGACCCGGGAAGACGAGGTCCGCTTCTTCACCGAGACCTGGCGCTACTTCGAGACGCTCGACCGCCAGTTCGCCAGCCCCACCCCCATCCAGGGGCGCTGGAAGATCGACGGCGTCGGCCTGCCGGAGCCGGTCCTGCGCAAGGTCTACTTCGACAACGCCGTCCGGATCCTGCGCTGGCGTCCACCCGGCGCTTGACTGGCGAGGGGCTCTCCTCATAATGAGCGCCTCTCACATTCCGGAGTAGCTCAGTGGCAGAGCAGGCGGCTGTTAACCGCCGGGTCGGGGGTTCGAAACCCTCCTCCGGAGCCAGTCTTGACGGCTGGACGAACACCCAGCAGGCCGGCTTGACGGCCTGGGACGAGGTTCGTCTGACGTACGCGCGTTGGCTCCAACGGCCCTCAAGTGCCTGGGCTTGCCCGTCGCCGAGCTCGGATAGGCTTAACCTGACGCCTGCATACGCACGCGGAAGGGCCCTCTAAGGCGCCTTGCGCGGCGGGTATTTTATACTAATATTCTACGTATGCTGACCAAGCGCCTCACGAAGATCGGAGACAGCACGGGCCTCGTCATCGACAAACCGATCCTCGATCTGTTGGGCCTTGCCCGCGGTGACGAGGTGGAGCTCAAGGTCGAGGACGAGCGGCTCATCGTGGGTCCCGTCGAGGTCTCCGCTCGTGCCGAGCGCCACCGCGCCAAGTTCGCGAAGGCGAAGGCGCGCGTACACGCGAACGTCGGTACTGCTCTTCAGAAGCTCGCTAAGTGAGCGATCTCGATCCCGAGTTCTTGGAACTCGAGGACGTCTTCGAGCTGCACGCCGACAGCATCGCGCGATACGGCGGGGACCTCGGCGTGCGCGATCGCGGGCTCATCGAGTCGGCCGTCGCCGTCCCGCGGCAGTCGTTCGGCGGAGAGTACCTCCACACCACCCTCTTCGAGATGGCGGCCGCCTACGCCTTCCACCTTGCCGAGAGCCAGGGCTTCGTGGATGGTAACAAGCGCGCCGGTCTCGCCGCGGCCACGGCGTTCCTCGCCATGAACGGATACGACCTGACCGAGCGAGACGAGCGATTGTATACAGCGATGATCGCGATCTCGGCCCGGACCCTAGACAAGCGCGGGCTGGCCCGGGTGTTCGAAGACTGCTCGCAGCCGATTCGAGAGGCGTCGACGTGATGGCCTCCACGTTTTCGATCGGTAGCGGAGGGAGCAGCCCAGGCGTGTACCCGCGTGATGCTGCCCAACTTCCGTAATGTCCCGCGCCGCGGCATGAGCCGGCGAGCCGAGCCAGGTCCACTCCGAAGGTCGTTGAAAGCCGCAGACGGCCGGACGTAGGCTGCGATTCATGGCGGCAACCAAAGGACGAGCCCGAGCGGCTCGCGGGATGAGAGCAAACGCTGGCGAGAGGCCGGAGTGGGTCGGCGGCCGGCTCCTGCCGCCGTTCTTCATCACCGAAGGCGAGCCGTACCGCCCGGAGCTGATCGTGTGGATGGATCTGCCGTCCGGACTGGTCGTCGGCCACCATCTCCAGGATCGGAAAGCGCCGGTCGAGTTCGGAGCGACGCTGCAACAGTCCATGGACCGGCCGCTCGTTGGTCCGCCCCGACGTCCCGCGCGCGTCCGCGTCGCGAGCCCGGAGCTGGCCGCAAGCATTCGCCGCTCCGTCGGAGGTGACTTGGAGGTTGTCGTGGCCCCGACGCCCGAGCTCGACGACGTCATCGAGGCAATGAAGCGTGCCCCGCTGAGCGATGACGCGCCCGACGAGAGCTATCTCGAGGACGGGCGTGTCTCCGCAGATGCCGTTGGCGACCTGTTCCGGGCGGCGGAGCTCGTCTACCGGATGGCGCCCTGGAAGACGATGGACGAGCAACAGCTCGTCCGCGTCGACGTGCCCGGCTTCGGCGTGAACGGCGCCTGCCTCTCAGTGATCGGCGGCGCAGGCGAGAGCTTCGGGCTCATTCTGTTTCCGTCGCTGGAAGCCTTCGAGGCGTTCGCATCCACGGTCGAGCTATCGCGCGATGGGCAGATCGATTTCGGCACGACGGTCCTGGCCCTTAACTTCGAGCGCGGCGCCGATCTCCCGGCGTCGATGCGCCGCGAGATCTCGGACCACGGCTGGCCGGTCGCCGGCCCGCGCGCCTACCCGGTGATCGCCCACCGTGATCGCGACGGCGTACCCCGCCCGCTCTCCGAACGCGACGTCAAGCTGACAGCCGCTTTCGCGACGTCATTCGGCTCGTTCTTCCTGAAGAACAAGGGCGTCTTCCGGTCGGACGACGACGAGCCGATCTCGGAGTCCTATTCGGGCGAGGACGATCTGACGGTCCGGCTGACGTACCCGTACGACGCGTTCGATCTGTTCGAGCCTGACGAAGCGACACCCGCGCCGGCCAGGGCTGAGCCCCAGATCGCCCGCAACGCGCCTTGTCCGTGCGGGAGCGGCCGGAAGTACAAGAAGTGCCATCTGCCGATCGACGAGGCGCGGCCCCGCGACGACAGGGATCGCAGGCCCGCGCTGCACGAGATTGACGAGCGCATCGTGGCGGAGATGCAGCGGTTCGCCGCACGCCGGTTCGGCCGGATCTGGCAGGCGACCGTGGATGCGTTCGAGGATGTGGAGCGAGAAGTTCAGCTGGCCTCGCCATGGTCCGTCTACTGTGCGTCCGTCGAGGGACGCCCGATCGTCGACTGGTACCTCGCTGAGCGCGGGCGCTACCTCTCCGCCGACGAGCGGGGATGGCTCGAAGCTCAGCAGCGGTCATGGCTGACGATCTGGGAGGTCACGGACGTCGATCCGGGGCGTGGCCTGCGCGTGCGGGATCTGCTCAGCGGCGAGGATCGGCAGGTGCACGAAGTGAAGGGATCGCGCGTGCTCGTCAAGCGGGACGCGGTGCTCGGCCGCGTGGTCGACCACGACGGGATCTCGGTATTCTGCGGAATGCACCCGAATCTCCTGCAACCCGTCGAGGCCGCCGAGGTGGTTGCCCAGGTGCGCGCTCGACTGCGACGGAAGACTGCGCCATCCCCTGAGCGCCTGCGGGAAGAGGCGATCGGACGCTTCATGATTGGACGCTGGGAGGACGCCGTCGAGACCAAGGCAGTACGGGCACATGTCCCGCCGAAGCTCACCAACACGGATGGCGAAAAGCTCAAGATCACGACGGACGTGTTCACCTTCGCGCCCGAAAATCGCGGCCAGATCGACCGCCATATGCAGGCGATCGAGGGGGTCGAAGCGCCTGATCGCGATGACGATCGCTACATCTTTCTGCGCGGCAAAGCGGAGTCCAAGCGCCGCCACGGACGAATGGTCATCGGCAGCGCTTCCCTGGCAGGATCCGAACTGCGGGTCGAGACCAACTCCACCGAACGGGCGGATACGGTGCGCTCGCTACTCGACGACGCTTGCCGCGGACTGCTGGTTCACGCTCGTCGCGAACAGGCCGACCCGCTCGCGCCTCGGCTGGTCAAGCGCACCACTGGGGCGAACGGGCCGCCGGAATTCTCGAGCGACGCCGACCTGCTGCGCGCGTTCAAACTGCGCCACTACCGGGGCTGGGCCGACCAACCAATTCCCGCCCTCCACGGGAAGACGCCCCGCGAGGCCGCAAAAACGGCGCAGGGCCGGGCCGCGGTCGACGTGCTTCTGAAGGAGTTCGAGAACAACGAACAGCGCTCGCCACCCGAAGCGCGCTTCGACTTCTCGGATGTCCGGAAGGACTTGGGCTTACCTGCATAGCTGGCCAGGCCCCTCGCCGGGCTCGAGATCGGCCCGAGCTGCAGGCCGATTTCCGTATCCAATCCGCCGGGATCTGACGTTCCCGCCCGTGCCGCCCGTCCCGCGACGGCGCAACTCCGCGAAATGTCGCGTCCTGTCTACCCGTTGCAGACGGAACTCTCAGGAGCCCCAAGGCCCAGGAGAGTGGCGGGCGCCTCCTACACGGTCGTCCGGTGTGCTGGCTCCCAGGAGGGCAACGATCGCGGCGCGTCTTTCCTTCTCGCTGTCGAGTCGAGCTATCTGCACGAGCCGTTTCATCGACGGAGCGCGTACTCGGCTCAGCCTCGTCTCCGACTCCATCACTCGAAGTACATCATCTGGAAGACGTCTGATGATGGTGAGGTACTGACAGACTGTGGCCCGCGTGACGCCGAATCCCTCGGCGACCTGCTGGTACGTACGGTGGCCGCCATCCAGTTCGCGCTCGTACGCCCTCGCCTTTCGGACCGCGTTCGGCCACCCTTGCTGCGCCAGCTCTGCCCTTCGCTGTCGCCGCCTCTCCGGGGGCCGCTCCAGGCCGAGAAGTCGATAACTCCAGGACTTCGGAGACATAGGCGGAGGACGGGGGGTGTTCGCCTGGCGTCATACCTGGGGAGCCAGTCTTGACGGCTGGACGAACACCCAGCAGGCCGGTTAACGGCCTCCAAGGGGGTTCGTCGGCCTGGCGAGGAGGGTCGGTAGGGGATGCTGTTCCACGACGTCCACCAGGGCTTGGAGCAGGCCGCGCAGCTCGTCGTGCGCCCCGACGACTCGATGGCGTCAGCAGCTTCGCGATCTGCTTCGACTTCTGAGGGCAGGCGCTCTCGATCTCCTGAAGCTGCGCCTCGACCGCGGTCGGCTCCGTCGTCCGAACCTTGACCAGCCACGGCCCAGGCATAGCTTCGAACAAGAAGGCTTGCCGATGAGACACCCTGCCTCTCTCGCCGACGCGTTCTTGCAGCCTTCGAGTTTCCGGTCAGAGACGATCCTCTTGGTGGAGGACGACGCGGACATCCGCGAGGTGATGACGGCCGTGCTCGAGGATCGCGGCTTCTCGGTGATTTGCGCGCCGAATGGGAGGGCCGGCCTGGAGCAGCTTCGGGCCGGGGCGACGCCCGAGGTGATCGTTCTCGATCTCATGATGCCGGTCATGGACGGGTGGGCTTTTCGCGAGGCTCAGCTCAGCGATCCACGACTCGCCGATATTCCCACGGTGGTCATAACGGCGTCCGGATTTCACCCCGAATCGATCAGGCAGGAGCTCGGCGAGGTCGGTTACCTCGCCAAACCGATGACCCCCTCCGCTCTGATCGCGGCCATCATCGATCGAGCGACGCCTTCGGTTCGAACGGCGCGCCGCCGTGCTGCCGACGCGAAGCGGGCCCCGGATCAGTCGTGTTCTTCCGCGGGCGGCGAGGACCTTGCCTGCCTCCGCTTGATCGGCAGTAGGAGGTGAACGTCACCGCAGCTATGTGAGACGAAGCGATGCGCGCGCAATCGGGCCGACGAACAGGTGAGGGGGCGTCGATGGGGACCAAGGTCGTCTTGGTCGTCGAGGACGACGACGATACGCGCGAGAGCTTGGTGGAGTTTCTCCGGGACCACCAATTCGCGACCGTCGCGGCCAGCGATGCTGCGACCGCTCTCGAAGCGCTGCGACAAGGTCTCGATCCCTTGGTCATCCTCCTGGACCTGATGATGCCGGGCCTGAGCGGGTGGGAGTTCCGGCGCCTGCAAATGAACGACCCCGGATTGAACAAGATCCCCGTCGTCATCATGACGGCGCTCGCCGTGGACAGCGCATCGACCAAGGCTCAGCTCGGCAACGTCACGTGGCTCGCCAAGCCGTTCAGCCTGGAGACACTCGTGGCAACGATTGCGCAGGCGTCCCGACCTGCCGGCGCGCCCTAGACAGCGGGAGGGTCAGCCCAGAACGTCGCCCGGCGACGTCAGGAGCACGCACGTGCAGCCCGTCTCGCTCCACACCCGGGTATCTCTGGTGCCAGGCTCGGCGCGGTTGTAGTCGCCCGGGTACAGCTTTCGGTCCTCGATCCAGAGCTCGCCGTCGAGCAGGTGCAGCTCTTCCACGCCGGCGTGGGTGTGCGGCGGGTAGGCGACGCCGGGGCCGAGGCGAACGAGCATGCTGACGCGGTTCCTCGCCGTATCGGTCGACAGCAGCTTGCAGGAGATGCCGGGAGCGGCTTCTTTCCACTCCGGCTCGCCATCCCAACGTCCCGCGGGCTCGCTCGAGACCTCGAAGGCCGAGACATCGCCGCCGGTTTCGGCCCCGATGCGGTCCATCAGCCGTCCCCAGAGCGCGGTCGGAGGCCGCAAGATGTCGGTCGGCCAGTCGGCGAACCTGTCGATGACGGGGCGAACGGCGGCCAGCTCGTCACGACACTCGGGACACTCTGTTCTGGACGCGCCAGTCATGGTAGGTCCCCTTCGTTTTCGAGCGCTCGCCGAAGTTTGGCGAGCGCGGAGCGAACGCGTGTCTTCACCGTTCCGAGCGGCTGGTCGAGGCGAGAAGCCGTCTCGGCGTACGTCAGCTCGGAGAAGAACGCCGTTTCAACGGTGCGTCGCTCCTCCGGCGTGAGCGTGGCCAAGGCCTTCCGCACCAAACCGCGCCGCCGGTGCACGTCCAGCGCGTCTTCGGGATCCTCGACCGCGGCCGGCTCGCCCTGGCTTCCATCAGGCGGCACGCGCTTCTTGCGCTGCTCGAACCGCAGCCGGTCGATCGCCCGCGAGCGCGTCTGATTCATGATCCAGCCGAGCACCGGTCCATCTTCCGGATCGTACTGCGCGGCTTTCAGCCAGACGTCGCGGAAGACGTCGAGGGTGACCTCTTCGGCGCTCTCGCGGTTGCCGGTGATGCGCATCGCCAGCGTGAACGCCAGACGGTGTGTCCGTTCGAAGAGATCCCGCAGGGCCCGGTGATCGCCGCCCGCGATCGCGCGGACCAGGAGGACCCAGTCGTCTTCCGGAACCGATCTCTCCGATCGGCCCGCATAGAGGAGGTCGCCGAGCGTGTGCGGCGACTCATCCCGAGCTTCGGGTGCGTAGTCCGACATCGAAGGCCCCCAAGATGCCGCGGGACCTGGCAACTCGCAAGCCGATCCGGCGGATCGCAGGCCGGTCGCCGATGAGTTTTCCACGAACTCCACCGCCGATTGAACGACAAACGCGGGCCCGCGGATTGCCGGGGCGTGCCCCCACATCCGGCGGCTCCCGTTTGTCGTTATGTGGGACGGGGCAGTCTGCTCGGCAAAGGGCGCGCGGAGCCTTATTCCACGTTCCAAGAAGCTGGCCGGTCTCGCCGCCAAGAGAGGATCTCGCTTGAGGACAGCCACATGACCGTGACGGGGACGCTCCCGCTCCCGACGAAGGGGAGATGACGCCTCCGGAACGGCGCCGGCGGCTTCGAGAGCGCGAGGAGGAGCCGGGGGACTTCGTGGAGAACGCGAACGTCGCTCTCCACCGCGTCGGTCCGGACGGCACGATCCTGTGGGCGAACCGCGCCGAGCTCGAGCTTCTCGGATATCCGGCAGACGAATACGTGGGTCAGCCGGTCGCGGCCTTTCATGTCGACCCGGACCTGGTCGCTGATTTCCTGGCCCGGCTGGTCCGCGGTGAAGAGGTCCGCGACCAGCACGCCCGCCTGCGCGCGAGGGACGGCTCCATCAAGCACGTGCTCATCAACTCGAGCGGGTACTTCCGCGACGGAGAATTCATCCACACGCGGTGCTTCACGCGCGACGTCACCGCCCGGTTGGACGCCGGTCCAATGGCCCGCGCCGAGCGGCTGGTGGAGATCACGGCCGCGGTCGCCGATGCGGTGACCACGGACGAGGTGCTCCGAGCGGTCGTGGATCATGTCGCCAAGACCGTGAACGCCTCGTCCGCGGCTCTCTGGCTGGTCGACGACGACAGCCGGGCGGCCAAGCTCGTGCGGTCGGTCGGCTACCGGAGCTCGGCGAGCCAGGAGCTCGATCGAATCGGGCTCGATTCCACCCCGGCGCTCCCGGTGATCGATGCGATTCGTCGGGCCCAGCCAGTCTGGATCCCTTCGCAGGAAGCACTGTTGCGCGAGTACCCCCACCTCGCGAGCACCGTCACGCGGGGCCGCTCGTACCGGGTGTCGTGCCTGCCGTTGGTGTCGCGGGACCGTACACTGGGCGCGCTCGGCATCACGATCGAGGACGCCGGTGAGGCGACGAACGACGAACGCGACTTCCTGCTCCTCGTCGCGCGGTACGCGGCGCAGGCCATCGAACGCCTCCGCCTGCTGGACGCCGAACGGAAGAGCAGAGCCGAGGCGGATGCCGCGGCGAACCGACTGGCGCTCTTGAACCAGGCGTCCCACGCGTTCGGCGACGCGAACCTCGACGTCGAGACTCGGCTACGTCGTGTGGCTTCCGAGCTGTCAGCCGCTCTGGGCAGCTCGATCAATGTCGCCCTCGTCGAGCCTGACGGTCTCCTGCATCTCAAGGCCGTTCACCACCCGGTCCCCGACGCGCACGAGCTCCTGCTCACGCTTTCGGCCGAGGCCCCCTTGCGCCTCGGCGAAGGGGTCACCGGGACGATCGCGGCAGCTGGGAAGAGCGTTCTCCTGGCCA
>DASZVW010000933.1:0-1691 GCA_035546895.1 Polyangia bacterium | reverse complement strand
GGCAGAAGAAAGGCTTGGCCAGGCGAGTACGGTCGGAACGTCTTGCTCACGTCCGAAGAAGATCACAGCCCCGATCCGCTGTCGATCCTTCTCCTGCCAGGCCGCTGGTGCTCAGGCCGCCTTACCCCGACAGTCTCCTAGGCGCGCGTCAGGGGCGTCCGGCCAGGAGATCGCGCAGCGCCGGCGGCAGCCGGGCCACCCTGCCGCGCGCGTCGATGCAGGCGTGCACGGTGTGGCCGGTGACCAGCTCCTCGCCGTCGGCGCAGCGGCGGATCTGGTACACGAAGCGCGCCGAGGCGCCGCCGACCTCGGGGACGGCGGCGTGGATCCCGAGCTCGTCGTCGTAGCGCGCCGGCCGCCGGTAATGGACCGTCGCCTCCACCACCGGCAGCCGCAGCCCGTGCGTCTCCTCGAACGTGCGATAGGGGGCGCCGATCCGGCGCAGGAACTCGTTGCGCGCCACCTCGAAGTAGCGCAGGTAGTTGCCGTAATAGACCATCCCCATCTGGTCCGTGTCGCCGTAGATGACGCGGACGCGGGCGACCTCGCGAAGCTCTGCCTCGATCGACATCGCCCGACGTTACCCCGGATGGGGCGCGGATCGCGGAATCGGCCTTTTTTCCACCTCCGCAGCGGCCCCTACGACTAGGATGCGCCCATGCCCCCATCCTTCCCGATGACCGGCGACCCCGCCGCGCCGGCGCTCGAGACCGAAGGCGCGACCCCCAGCTACAAGAACCCGTTCCTCTGGGTCCCCTCCAGCTACCTGGTGATGGGGCTCATCTACATCGCGGTGGGCACCCTCGCGAACATCATGTTCCGCAACATGGGGATGGAGAACGACAAGGCGGCGTTCTGGTCGTCGCTCCTCGGCTTCCCCTACACCTTCAAGTTCCTCTGGGCGCCCGCGCTGGAGCTCTACAAGACGAAGAAGTTCTTCGTCGTCCTCATGCAGTTCGCGATCGCGGCGGCGCTGGTCGGCGTGGCCGTGGGGCTCCGGGTGCCGCAGGGCGGTTGGGCCGGTCCGGTCCTGACGCTGATGGCGATCACCGCGGTCCTGGGCGCGACGCAGGACATCGGGACCGACGGCGTGTACGTGACGACGCTGGCGCCCAAGGAGCAGGCCAAGTACCTCGGCTTCCAGAGCATGTGCTGGAACGGCGGCGCGCTGCTGGCCAAGGGGCCCTTCCTGAGCATCAGCGGGTTCCTTCAAAAGAGCACCGGGAGCTACGCCAGCGCCTGGATGATCGTCATGCTGGCGATGGGCGGGTTCGTCTTCCTGGGCGGGCTCTGGCACAGCCGGATCCTGCCGCCGGGCGCCAAGGCGCTCGACGCCCCCAAGAGCTTCGGCGACGCGATGAACACCTTCAAGCACGCGCTCGTCACGTTCTTCCAGAAGAAGGACGTGGTGCGCCTCATCGCCTTCGCCTTCCTCTATCGTTCGGCCTACGGCCTGCTCGACAAGATGGGGCCACTGTTCCTGATCGACAGCCGCATCAACCACGGCCTCGGGCTCTCGAACCAGGCGGTGGCCACCGCCTACGGGACGTTCGGGACGGGCGCCTTCATCGTCGGCTCGCTGGTCGGCGGCTGGATCGTCTCCAAGGCGGGCCTGCGCAAGACGCTGCTGCTCCTCTGTATCTGCATCAACGTCCCCAACGTGACGTTCCTCTTCCTCAGCCAGGCGATGC
>DASZVW010000932.1:0-3316 GCA_035546895.1 Polyangia bacterium | reverse complement strand
AAGCCGCGCCGATCGGGGAGCGTCTCGGCCGGCGAGGCGAGCGCCGTCACCGGCCGCCGCCGGGCTTGGCGCCGCCGGCCTTGGGGACGGGCCACCCGGCGTCGTCGGCGTCGTGGATCGGATCGAGGCGCAGCAGGTCTTCCAGCTCGACGTGCCGGTTGAGCGCCGGGGCCACGAACCCGGCCGGAAGCGCAGGCGCCAGGGGGACCTCGCGCTCCCCCGGCGCGTCGGTGGCGATCAGCAGCCCCTCGCCGGTCAGCGCGTCGACGAAGGCGCCGACCGCGCGGTCGACGCCGGCCGCGTCCTCTCCCGCCGCCGTCGCCAGCGCGCGCGCGATCTCGCCGAGATCGTGGCCTTGTAGCAGCAGGCGTACGATCTCGCCGCCGGCGCCGGCGGTGTCGTAGTAGCGCCCGTTCTCGAAGTTGATCAGGATGGCGTCGCCGTCGTGCATCTCGACGGCCACCGCCGGCTCGTTGATCCGGTAGCAGCGGCTCACGGCGCCCCCGCGGCCGTTTCGCCGCCCGGCCGGCCGGCCCCCTCCCGCGGCGGCGGGCGGCACCACAGGCGGCCGCCCAGCGTGGTCAGGACACCGGGGAGAATGCCGAGCTCCATCCGGAGCTTACGCACCATGAAGAGCTGGTTGCGGCGGTTGCTCGCGCGCCAGTCCTTCTCCGCGTAGAACTGCGTGCGCAGCGCGCTGTCGTGGGGCAACCCGCGCAGGAGGTCGAGCGGAACTTCGCCGAGCTCGAGCCGTTCGGCAAACCGCAGCCGCAGCCGCAGATCGAGGTCTTCGCTTCCCCACCCCTCGAAACGCTCGTCGTACCCGCGGGTCGCCTCCAGCGCGCGCGCCGGCGCCACCAGCAGGCCATAGAGCCCGAGCTCGTCGCAGCCGTCGGGCCGCAGCGCCGCGATCCAGAACTTCCGGTTTTCGAGCCGCGGTCGAAGCCAGCTCGAGAAGCCGGGCGCCAGTAGAGTGTCGGCGTCGGCGAAGACGACGTGCGCGGCCCCGGCCGCGAGCGCCGCCCGGCTCCCGAGGTTGTGCGCGGCGCTCTTGTTGAAGAGCGGACGGTTTTTTGCACGAACCACCACCAGGCGGCCGGCGCGCGCCGCCTCCGGGTAGGTCGCCTCCGCCCAGTCGCCACACCCCTCGGGACAATCGTAATCGACCAGACAGCAAACGAGGTCGGCCTGGTCGAGAAATGTCGGCAATGATTGTGCAAGGAAGGCGAGCCGCCCCTTGCACGGCACCGTCAACCACACGCTCCCACGCCGCTCCAACATTCGGCCGAGACAGTAGCACGCTCCAATCGGGAATAATCCGGTCGAAGCCGGAATAATGCGCTTCCTCGAAACGTTCGAGAGGTGCTAAAAAATTTCGGTGCCGCCTGCGGCTTCGAGGCGTGGAGGATATGGAGATGACGCCGAAGGTCCCTCGTCCGATTCGCATTCCGATTCCGCTGGTTCGCCGCCCGATCGGGCTCGGGCAGACGATCAAACGGCTGACGGCGGCGGTGGGGGTCCGCCCGTGCGGGGGATGCGCGCGCCGGGCGCGCCTCCTCGATAAACACGTCGTCCTCACCCCGTTCAAGTCGCGTCACTGAGCGGCCCTTCGCACCGTTCATGACCGTCAAGGGGTTCAGTCGCCGCCGAATTTCCCTGCGCCCACGACGGGGGCCGGCCCCCATTCAGGCCAGCTTGCAAGCGAGCGTGACGTCGCTGTCGCGGCGGACGGCGTCGGGACCGGGGGCCATCTGGGTCTGCGTCCCCTGCATGGGGCGACTCAGCTTCCTGCAAAAGACCGTCGGGTCCGTAATTTCGAATCCCGCGGCCAATTATTGTCTGGTTGATTACTCTTGTCCCGACCGCAGTGGCGATTGGCTGGCGGAGAGGTACGCCGCGGAGGTGCGGGCGAGGCGGATGGTCGTTGAACGGGTCACGAATCAACGGCTGTTTCACAAGTGTAAGGCGCACAACGCGGGGGCGTACCGGGCGCTCTCCGAGGGCGCCGAGTACCTCTGCTTCCTCGACGCCGACACGGTCGTCGCGCCGGGCTTTTTCGAATGGATCCGGTCACATGTCTCCCGGCGCGCGTTCTTGATCGCCGGCAAACGCCCCGACGGGTCGGACCAGCCGTCGGTCACCGGTCTCCTGGTGGTGCACCGGGACGCCTTCCGTCAGGTCGGCGGGTTCGACGAGTCGTTCCGGGGCTGGGGCGGCGAGGACATCGAGATGCGGCTGCGGCTCTTCCTGCTGGCCGGCCTCGATTATGTCGACGTCCCGCTCTCGCTCATCAATCCGCTCTCGCACGCCGACGCGTTACGGACGCAGTTCTACGTGGAGAACGACATCCGCGCCTCCAACCGGGACAACATGCGTTACCTGTTGAGGAAAGTCACCGTCGAGTGGCGCGGGCGCTGCCTGCGCGACCTGGCGAGCGCGGCCCGACTCTGGTACGGCGCGCGGCCGGCCGGGCTTCCGGCGGCCTCTCTCGTCGAGCGGCGGCCGCGGCAGGCGAGCTACCGGCGGCGGCCGATCGGCTGGATGCCGGGCGTTCCCTTCGGCCGGCAGGCGGGGCGCGCGATCGGCCTGACGCCGACGACCGCCTCGGGGCCCCAGCGAGGGACCAAGTGACGGCGCGTGGCCTCGTCAGCTGCCTCTGCGTCACCGAAGGACGCCCGTCGTTCATGCCCTGGCTCCTGTGGGGCTACGACCGCCAGACCTGGCGCGAGCGGGAGCTGATCGTCGTCGACAGCTCGCCGACCCCGTTCCGCAGCGATCGCCCCGACGTGCGCGTCATCGCGGCGCCTCCCGGGACCAACGTCCCGACCAAGCGCAACCAGGCCCTGGCCGCCGCGACCGGGGCTCTGGTGGCCTGGTTCGACGACGACGACTGGCAGCACCCGCAGCGGCTCGAGCTCCTGGCGCGGGCGCTCTCCGACGATCCACGCGCCGGGTTCGCGGGCGGGACGCGCTCGTTCTTCGTCGACCTCCACGCCGACGCCTGCCGCAGCTACGAGGGGTACGGCACGATCATCTTCAACGGCGCCGGCTTCCGGCGGGAGGCGGCCCAGGCCGTCGCGTTCAACGAGGCGCAACGGCGCGCGAGCGACACCGGGTGGATGCAGGCGCTGACGGCGCGGGGCGGGCATCGGGTGATCGCGCCGCAGGTGCTCACCGCCTGGCTCAGTCACGAACAGAACATCAGCAACGATCGGCGGCGGTGGCGGTTCCCGCTGCCGCTCTCGGCGCTGCGCGAGGCGGTCGGCGCCGCGACCTGGGCCGACACCGACGAGCGGCTCGCCGCGCTGCGGGCCTC
>DASZVW010000931.1:0-1648 GCA_035546895.1 Polyangia bacterium | reverse complement strand
AGGTGAGGGTGGACGGCGTCGCAGCCGCCCGCGCCTCGGACCTGGTCGGCGAGGACGCGGCGATCGAGGCCGCGCCGGCGCACCCCTGGGTCGGCCGCGGGGCGCTGAAGCTCGATCATGCCCTGGGCCTCTGGCCGGTGGCTGTCGCAGGCCGCACGGTGCTGGACGTCGGCGCCTCGACCGGCGGCTTCGCCGAGGTCTGCCTGGCGCGCGGCGCGGCCAGGGTGTTCGCCGTCGACGTCGGGCGGGACCAGCTGCACCCGCGGCTGCGCGCCGATCCGCGGGTGGTCTCGCTGGAGGGGACCGACGCGCGCCGGCTGGACCGCACGCTCGTCCCCGACGCCGTCGACCTCGTCGTCTGCGACGCCAGTTTCATCAGCCTTGCCAAGGTCTTGCCGGCGGCGCTCGATCTGGCGCGCGAAGGCGCCGACCTCGTCGCCCTGGTCAAGCCGCAGTTCGAGGCCGGGCCCGACGCGGTCGGCAAAGGCGGCCTCGTCCGCGACCCCGTGGTCCGCGAAGCGACGCTCCGGGCCGTCCAGGACTTCCTTCAGGCCGCGGGCTGGCCCGTCCAGGCCACCGCCGAAAGCCCCATCCGCGGCGGCGACGGCAACGCCGAGTTCCTGCTCTGGGCGCGGAAGGCGTAGGTCCTTTTCGCTCTCGGCGGAGCGGCGAAGCCGCAAGAATTGTCCACGAACCACACGAACCACACGAACGCGTCGAGTCCAGACGCAGGCGATGGCGGATACACGAACCCGGTCGTGTGGTTCGTGTGGTTCGTGGACAAATCAGGGGCGCGCCTTGGCGCGCCTTTTTTCTACTCCACGACCTGATAGCGGCCGCCGTCGTCGCGGCAGACGCGGACGAAGCGTTTCTGGGTGGTGCCGTCGGGCATGTAGATGGTGCTGTCGGCCAGGGCGCAGTCGCCGGGGCCGCCGCCGGCGCGGGCGGGATAGGCGCGGTAGTCGCGCGAGTCCTCGTAGGCCGGGTGGTCGTAGCGGCCGTCGGCGGGATAGCTGCTCTCGTCGTCCTGGTAGCGGTCGTCGGCCGGGGGCGGCGGAGGCGGCGGGGCGTCGTAGCGCGCCTGGGGCGGGGGACCGCACTTGACGCTGTCGTCGCCGACCGCGGCGCCGGCGAGGGCGCCCAGGCCGCCGCCCACGACCGAGCCTTCGGTGCGCGCGCCATGGCCCGACACCTGGGAGCCGACCACGGCGCCCAGGAGGCCACCCACGACGGCCCCGGCGACGGTGTTGCCGGTCTTCCTGTCCTGGCACTGGTGATAGCCACCCGGCGGCTCGTAGTAGCCGGAGCTCGACTGGGCCTGGGCCAAGCCGGGCGCGGCCGCGGCGGCCAGGGAAGCGGCGGTCAGGAGGCCGGTCAACAGACGCTGGTGCATGCGGGCAATCCGTTACTGGGGTTGGCTTAGGAACTTAGGCTCGGCCGCTCGGGCGCCACACGCCGTCACGGTCGCGGCAGACTTCGAATTCCTGGTCCTCGCCGTGGCGGCGCTCCTCGACCCAGCGGCAGTTGTTGCGGTGGTAGCCGACGCGGGCGGGGTAGTTGAGGCAGCGCACGGAGTGCTTGCCGATCTCGTGACCGGCGACGGCGCCGGCCGTGCCGCCGATCACGGCGCCGGCGACGCGGTCGTGAC
>DASZVW010000930.1:0-1803 GCA_035546895.1 Polyangia bacterium | reverse complement strand
GGCTGACCAAGTCGCTCACGCTCGACCACGCGCACACCGGCGTGCGGTTCAACTGCATCTGCCCGGGGCGGGTGGAGACGCCGTTCGCCATGCAGCGGATCGCCGAGTCGCCCGATCCGGCGCAGGCGTACAAGGACATGGCCGCCACGCAGCTCACCGGCCGGATGGCCAAGCCGGCGGAGATCGCCGCCGCCGCGCTCTACCTGGCGTCCGACGAGTCGGCGATGGTGACCGGGAGCTGCCTGCTGGTCGACGGCGGCTGGAGCGCCGGCAAGTGAAGCCCGTCGATCCGCGCGCCGGCGTCGTCACCAGCCTGCGCGTCCTCGACGTCCGCTTCCCGACCTCGCGCGAGCTCGACGGCTCGGACGCCATGCACCTCGATCCCGACTACTCGGCGGCCTACGTGATCCTCGGGACCGATCGCGGCGACGGCGTCGAGGGGCACGGGCTCACCTTCACCATCGGCCGCGGCACCGAGGTGGTGGTGGCGGGCGTGGAGGCGCTGCGCCCGCTGGTGGTCGGCCGGCCGCTGGCGGCGTTCGTCGAGGCGCCGGGGCCGTTCGTCCACGGGCTGACGGCCGGCGACTCGCAGCTCCGCTGGCTGGGCCCCGAGAAGGGGGTCATGCAGCTGGCCACCGCGGCGGTGGTGAACGCGCTCTGGGACCTGTGGGCCAAGCTGGCGGGCAAGCCGCTCTGGAAGCTGCTGGCCGATCTCAGCCCGGCGCAGATCGTCGAGCTCGTCGACTGGCGCTACCTGACCGACGCGCTGACGCCCGAGGAGGCGCGCCGCGCGCTCGATCGCCTGGTGCCGACGCGCGCCGCGCGCGAGGCCGAGCTGCGCGAGGCCGGCTACCCCGCCTACACCACCTCGGTCGGCTGGCTCGGGTACGGCGACGACAAGATCCGGCGCCTCTGCCGCGAGGCGCTGGCCGCCGGCTTCACCCGCTTCAAGATCAAGGTGGGCGCCGACCGCGACGACGACGTCCGGCGCGCCACGCTGGTCCGCCGGGAGATCGGCCCCGCCGGCGTGCTGATGGTCGACGCCAACCAGCGCTGGGACGTCCCGCAGGCGATCGACTGGATGAAGGCGCTGGCGCCCTCGCGGCCGCTCTGGATCGAGGAGCCGACCAGCCCCGACGACATCCTGGGGCACGCCGCCATCGCCCGCGCGCTGGAGCCGCTGGGGATCGGCGTCGCCACCGGCGAGATGGTCGCCAACCGGGTGGTCTGGAAGCAGCTGCTGGCGGCGCGCGCGGCGGCGTTCTGCCAGCTCGACTTCTGCCGGATGTCGGGCGTCAACGAGATGGTGGCCACGCTGCTGCTGGCCGCCCGCTTCGGCGTCCCGGTCTGCCCGCACGCGGGCGGCGTCGGCCTCTGCGAGTACGTGCAGCACGCCTCGATCTTCGATTACGTCGCCGTCAGCGGCGGCCTGGAGGACCGGGCGATCGAGTACGTCGATCACCTGCACCAGCACTTCCTCGACCCCTGCGTGATCCGCGGCGGCCGCTACCAGGTGCCGACCGCGCCCGGCGCCAGCATCACCATGAAGCCCGACTCGCTGGCCGCCCACACCTTCCCCGGCGGCGCCGTCTGGACGCAGCCGTGAAGCGCGGCGCGCTCGCGCTGCTCGCGCCCGCCCTCGCGGCCGCCTGCCTCCGCCCACCGGCGCCGCCGGCGCAACCCGCCGCCCCGGCCGCCGCCGCGCCGGCGCCGGTCGCCGTCAAACCGTCGATCCCCACCCACGCCGTGGCGGGCTTGCCGGCGCGCTTCGCCTGGACCTCCAGCGCGCCGCTCATCGTCCCC
>DASZVW010000929.1:0-4492 GCA_035546895.1 Polyangia bacterium | reverse complement strand
GAACACGAAGCCAGAAGCGGCGCGCATCCCCACACTCCGCCTCCCCACGGGGATGCGCGATCACGCGCCGCGCGCGGCGGCGGCGCGGCTGCGCGTGATCGAGACGGTGCTGGGGGTGTTCGACCGCGCGGGCTTCGACCGCGTCATCACGCCGGCGTTCGAGTACGAGGAGGTCCTGGCGCTGGGCCTGGGCGCGGCCGCGCGCGCGGTCACCGTCCGCTTCGTCGAGCCGAGCTCGGGGCAGGTGGTGGCGCTGCGCCCGGACATCACGCCGCAGATCGCCCGCCTCATCGCCACCCGGTTTCGCGACCACAAGGGGCCGGTGCGGCTCTGCTACGAGGGGACGGTGGTGCGGCTCGAGCGCGCGGCGCGCGGGCAGCGCGAGCTGTCGCAGGCGGGCGTCGAGCTGGCCGGCGTGGCCGGCCCCGAGGGGGACGCCGAGGTGATCGCGCTGGGGGTCGAGGCGCTGGCCGCGGCCGGCCTGCCGCGCCCGACGATCGATCTCGGCCACCTGGGCCTGGCGCGCGAGGTGGTGGCCGCGCTGGCGCTCCCGGAGGGGGCGCTCGAGGCGGCGCGGCGCTGCATCGCCAAGCGCGACGGCGCCGGCCTGGAGGTGGCGCTGAAGGCGGCGCGCGGGGCCAAGCCGGCCGTGGCCTTCGCGCGGCGGCTGCCGGCGCTGTCGGGCGCGCCCGCGCTGCTGGCCGAGGCGAGCAAGCAGGCGCCCACCGCCGGGATCAAGCGCGCGCTCGGCGAGCTCGCCGCCATCGTGGCCGCGGTCGAGCGGCGCAAGGTCGACGCCCGCCTCCACGTCGACCTCGGCGAGGTGCGCGGGTTCGACTACTACACGGGCGTCCGCTTCCAGGCGTTCGTGGACGGCGCGCCTGACGCCGTGCTGCGCGGCGGCCGCTACGACGATCTCCTGGCGCGCTACGGGCGCCAGAGCCCGGCGGTCGGCTTCGCCGTCGACGTCGAGGCGGTGGCCGTCGCGCTCGAGACCCGGGTTTCACCTTCAGCGAGGACCACACCATGGCAGTCGTAATCGTCGTCGGCGTTCAGTGGGGCGACGAGGGGAAAGGGAAGATCGTCGATCTCCTGACCGAGAAGGCGCGCTTCGTCGTCCGCTGGGCGGGCGGCGCCAACGCGGGCCACACGCTGGTCGTCGACGGCAAGAAGTACGTGACCCGCCTCATCCCCTCGGGCGTCCTGCGCGACGGCGTCACCTGCGTCCTGGGGGAGGGGATGGTGATCGATCCGGCGGTGCTGGTCGACGAGATCCGCACCTTCCGCGGCCACGGCTGCATCAAGGGGGCGGGCGACCTGGTGGTCGCCGAGCGCGCGCACCTGACGCTGCCGCACCACCTGGAGATCGACCGCCTGCGCGAGGACGGCCCCACCGGCATCGGGACCACCAAGAAAGGTATCGGTCCCACCTACGAGAGCAAGGCGGCGCGCATCGGCCTGCGGGTCGGCGACCTCTTCCGCCCCGACCGCTTCAAGGCGCGGCTGGACCGCCACCTGACCGCCATCGCCCCCTACGTCCGCCAGCTCGGCGGCGCGGCGCCCGACGCCGCGGCCATCACCGCCAAGTACCTGGCGCTGGCCGAGGAGATCCGCCCCTTCGTGGGCGACGCCTCGCGCGCCGTGCACGGCGCGGTGGTGCGCGGCGACAACGTCCTCTTCGAGGGGGCGCAGGGGGTGCTGCTCGACCTCGACCACGGGACCTACCCGTTCGTCACCTCCTCCTCGACCACCGCCGGCGGCGCCTGCGCGGGCCTGGGGATCGGACCGACCAAGATCGACACCGTGGTCGGGGTGGCCAAGGGGTACGCCACCCGCGTCGGCGACGGGCCGTTCCCCACCGAGCTGACCGAGGCGAGCGGCGAGCTCCTGCGCACCCGCGGCCACGAGTTCGGCTCGGTCACCGGGCGCCCGCGCCGCTGCGGCTGGCTGGACGTCCCGGCCGTGCGGCTGGCGGTGCGGCTGTCGGGGATCGAGTCGCTGGCGCTCACCAAGCTCGACGTGCTGGCCGGCTTCCCGAAGGTGAAGATCTGCGTCGGCTACCGCTTCGGCGGGCGGACGCTTGACGAGATGCCGGTCGACCTCGACGACCTCGCCGCGGCCGAGCCGGTGTTCGAGGAGCTCGACGGCTGGCCCGAGCCGCCGGCCGGCTCGACCACGGCCGCCGTCCCGCCGGCAGCGGCCCGCTTCGTCGAGCGGGTGAGCGCGCTGTGCGGGATCCCGGTCTGGGCCACCTCCTGGGGCGCCGGGCGCTCGCAGACCGTGGTGACCCGCGATCCGTTCGCCGGCTGACGCCGGCCCGGGGCGCGAAAAAATCGGAGGTCAAACCTCGGAATTCGCAGGGAAACCGGCGCGGCTTGGCTTGCGCGCCGGCACGGGCTCAATATAATGGTGCCCTTTTCCAGTGTCCTTCTCCGCGCTTGCGGCGTGCTCCCCCTGAATCGAGGCGTTGATGAAGATCGTTTGTGACTCGTGCGGGACCAAGTACTCGATTGCCGACGAAAAGGTTCGGGGCAAGGTCTTCAAGATCCGTTGCAAGAAGTGCAGCCACATCATCGTGGTGCGCGGCGGTGAGACGGGCGGCCCGGAGGCGACGGCCGCGCCGGCGGCCGAGGGCGGCTGGCACCTGGTGATCGACGGCGAGCAGGTGGGCCCCATCTCCGACGCCGACGTGCGCACCAAGATCGAGCGCGGCGAGATCAAGGGCGACACCTACACCTGGAAGGAGGGGTTCGCCGACTGGGTGAAGCTGTCGGCGGTCCCCGAGTTCGCGGCGCTGGTCACCGAGGAGGCGGCGGTGGCGGGCGGCGGCGAGCTGTTCAACGCCGGCGCGGCGGCGGCCGGCAGCAACGGGGCCGAGCGCGCGCGTCGCGTTTCGGGGGCGGGGCAGTCGCTGTTCGGCGGCGGCGCCAGCGACGTGTTCGCGGCCCCCGCGGCGAGCGGCGCCAAGGGGGGCGGCGGCGACCTGTTCGGCGCCGCGGCCGCCCCGGCGGCCGAGACCTCGAGCTGGCCTTCGAGCGGCGCCGCGGCGCCCGGCCACGACGGCGGGCGGGTCGAGAGCCTGACCGGCCAGCGCCACGAGAACTCGGTCCTCTTCTCGCTCTCCAACCTGCAGTCGCTGGCGATGCCGGCCGCCAAGCCGGCGGCGGCGAGCGCGGGCAGCGCGCCGGTCACGGAGGGCTCGGGCCTGATCGACATCCGGCAGATGGCCGCCAGCACGCTCGGGACCTCGCCGAGCAACGGCGGCAGCCCGCTGGGCGCGATCGGCGGCGGCCCGTCGCCCGTCGACGACCTGCCGGCCTTCGGGGCCTTCTCGCCGGCGGCGCCGGTGCTGTTGCCGCTCCCCTCCAGCAGCGGTCCGCCCAAGTGGGTCTACCTGGCGCTGGTCCTCGGCCTGGTGGCGGTGGGCGGGATCGCCTTCATGGCCTTCAAGGTGCTGACCACCAAGCCGCCGGTGCTGGTCGAGCAGGTGCAGCAGGTCCCCGCGCCCGAGCAGCCGAAGCCGGCCGCCGCGGCGGCGCCGGCCGCCAACGCCAACGCCAAGCCCAGCACCATCGCCGACGAGAACCTGCCGCCGCGCGAGGGGAGCGCCGAGGCGAAGGCGTCGGAGAAGGGCGAGCACGAGCATCACCACGGCGGCAAGGGCGGCCACGAGTCGAAGAAGGCCGAGGAGAAGAAGGCGGGGGCCGCGCCGGCCGTGGCCGCGGCGGCGCCGCAGCCGAAGTCGAAGGACCCGCTGACGGCGTTGATGGACGACGCCGATGCCCGCCACGCAGGCGGCGGCAAGGCGCGGGCCTCCAACGACGACAAGCCGGCCCCGGTGGCGGGCCCGCTCTCCAAGAGCGCCGTCGTCGCCGGCATGAACGGCGTCAAGCCCAAGGTGGCCGCCTGCTACAGCCAGTTCAAGGTGCCCGGCATGGCGATGGTGAACATCGTCATCGCGAGGAGCGGCAAGGTCAGCTCGGCGACGGTCACCGGCAAGTTCGCGGGGACGCCCACCGGCGCCTGCGTCGAGAAGGCGGTCAAGTCGGCCTCCTTCCCGCCGTCGGAGGGGCTGTCGACGCCGTACCCGTTCCAGCTCAGGTAGGGCTCCACGTCGGCCCAGGAGACGCCCGGCGATCTGCTGGCGGCGCTGGCGCCGCCGCTCGCCGCGCTCGGTCTCGACGTGCTCCTGCCGCTCTCGCCCGCGGCCTTCGACGGCGCGGCGGCGCCGCTGCGTCTCGCCGAGCTCCTGCCGGCGGCGGCCGGCGCGGTGGTGGTGGGTGCCGGCGGGCGGGCCTTCTTCGCCGGCTTCGAGCGCGCCCCCGAGGCCGCCGACGGGGCGCCGGACCCGCTCGATCGCTACACCGCGCGGGTGGTCGGACGCGTCGCCGGTGAAGCGCTGGCGCCGCTCGGCGTGGCGCACGCGGTCCACCATCCGTTTGGGGCGCGGCCGCTCATCCCGTTCCAGCGCCTCGGCCGGGCGGCGGGCCTG
>DASZVW010000928.1:0-2247 GCA_035546895.1 Polyangia bacterium | reverse complement strand
CCGCCCGCCGCGGTGTCGCTCGAACAGGCGAGGGGGAGGAGCGCCGCGGCCGCGAGGACGAGGAGGAGCTTCGTCAGCATCGCTGGAACCTCGAGACTAGGAGGTTCCGCGGGCGGTGTCGAGGCGCCCGGCGGGCTACCCGCCGCCGTTCGTGGCGTCGGGCGCGATCGTGTAGCTGGTCAGCTCCTCGAGGTGGCCGGTGGTGTTCGACTCGCGGATCTTCCCCACCCCCGGCACGAACCACTGGCTCTTGGAGGTGCCGTCGGCGGTGTTGGTGCGGGTGATCTTGAGCGCGCTGAAGGTCCCCGCGGGGACGGTCACCACCTCGTTGGCGGCGTCGGTGCTCCAGTTCTCGGTGACGGTGGTCGTCGCGGCCGGCTTGCTGGCCGAGGTGTGGGCGTCCATGTAGCTCATCGTCCAGGTGGCGCCGGCCGTCAGGTGATCGGGCGACTCGTCGACGCGCAGGTCGTAGGGCGTGTACCAGTCCTCCGAGCTGAGGGTGTTGTTGGCGTCGAGCATCTGGTCGTGGTGGCGGCGCACGTCGGTGTCGGTCGACTCGTACCAGGTGAGCTGGGTGCTGGTCTTGATCGTCTCGCTGACCTTGTAGCCCATGGTGCCGGCGGCGATGCCGCCGATGTCCTCGAAGGAGAGGACCTGGCTGTTCTTGACGTAGGCGATGCCGCTGTCGGTCACGTTGTAGACCCAGCTGTCGCCGACCGAGAGCGGCTGGTAGCGGCCGCTGGTCGTGAGCGGCACCGCGCCGTCCGCCGCCAGGGCGCCGCTGCCGCCCGACCCCGAGGTGCCGTAACTGCTGCCGCTGCCGCAGCCGGCGCCCGCCAAGGCCGCCAGCGCGGCCACCGGAACCGTCATCGATAAGAAACGCATGTCTGGTCTCCTTCCCTCTGCTGTCCGGTCCGCCGCCGCGTCAGGCGGCCGAGGACCCGTTCTTCCCCTCGTCGATCGCGACCGCGTGGACGCCCGCGATCTGCGTCTCCGAGAGGAGGCGCATCACGCCGGCGGCGTCCATCGTCTCGCCCAGCACCGTCTCCATCACCAGCTTCCCCGGGCCCGGGCCGGCGTCGGGGAGCTCGAGGGCGCGCGCGCCCGGGAAGGCCGGCTTGATCCGGTCCCAGGCGGCGCGCGGATCGTCGACCTGCACCGCCACCCGCACCAGGCGCAGGCGCGCGCGGCGGCCGGCGTCGAACAGCGCCAGCACGATGCCGGCGAACAGCGCGGCCATCAACGCCATCGGCACCGCGCCCAGGCCGCAGGCCATCCCGATCCCGATCATGACGAACATGATGGCGGCGTCGCGCGTGTCCTTGATCCCCGAGCGGAAGCGGATGAACCCGCCCAGGCCGACCAGGCCGAAGGCCCGCGCGGTGCTGTGCCCGATCACCACCACCATGAGCGCGCCCGCCACCGCGATCAGCGTCTGCGCCTGGGCGACCTCGCGCGCGGGGGGGAGGGCGTTGGTCAGCAGGCGCCGCCAGGGGCGAAAGCCGAGGAAGGCGCCCAGCATGGCGGCGATCACCAGCCGCACCAGCACCACCTCGAAGCGGGCGGCGCCCAGCGTGTCGAGGCCGAGCGTGTCGTTGAGGTCGAGCCCGGGCATGTCAGGCCGCCATGACCGAGCGCTGGAGGCTGGAGCCGGTGGCGATGATGGCCGCCTGCTTGAGCAGCGAGATCTGGTCGGAGAACCCGGCGAGCGCGCGCTCGAGCAGGTTCTGGCCGCGGGCGCCGTTCACCAGCACGCCGAGGCTCTTGATCACGCTGGGCGGCCAGATCTCCAGGCAGGCCTCGCGGATCTCCCAGGCGGCCGGGTGATCGAGCCCGATCATCGAGTCGAGCGCCTCGCGGCAGCGGAGCGCCGTCCCGGCGCGCAGCGCCCAGGCGCGCGGGTCGTCCATCCCGGCCACGGTCCCCAGCACCGCCTTGGGGGCGCGCCCCACCGCCCGCTCGCGCCAGATCCAGGCCTTGTCGCTGGTGATCCCCCGGAGCGAGGTGAGCGCGGCGACCGGGGCGGCGTCGCGCGCCAGCTTGCGCAGCTTCCAGGCCTCGGGGTTGTCGAGGCCGGTCACCGCGCGGGCCAGCGCGCGGGCCCGCGGGTAGGTGCCGGCGGCGCGCGCGGGCCCACCGCGCAGCTCGACCCAGCGCGCGCGCAGCGCCCAGGCCCGCGGCACGTCGAGCAGCGCCAGCGAGCCGAGCACCGCCTCGGGGACCCGCTCGAACAGCTCGGCGCGCAGC
>DASZVW010000927.1:0-3868 GCA_035546895.1 Polyangia bacterium | reverse complement strand
GCTCTGCACGAGCGCGTGCACGACCTTCACCTCCTGCGGCGTGACGACCAAGTCGACCTGCGTGTCGGACTGCGCGTCGGCCAGCGCCAGCTTCCGGACCTGCATCGGCGCCGCCGGGACCGACTGCAACGCGCTGGCGGTCTGCTACTTCAAGGCGACGGCGGCCAGCGACTGCACGGCCGGCGGCGGCGTCCCCGCCGGCACCGCCACCTGCGCGGCGACCGACAGCTGCGAGGGGACCTGCAACACCAACAGCTCGGGGCCCGCCTGCCGGTGCGCCTGCCTGGCCGCGGCCGATCCGTCGGTGGCCAACCTGGTGCTGGGGATCAACTCCTGCGCCAGCGACACCTGCGCCAGCGCCTGCAACGGGACCAGCGGCCCCGACTGCAACACCTGCTTCGACACCCAGTGCGGAACGCCGCGCACCGCCTGCCTGGCCCACTGAGGCGGGCGGCCACCGCGCGCGTCGTGATACCGTGAGGGCGCGATGCCCTTTCGCGAGCTGACGTCCCCGACGGTGCGCACCCTCCTGCCGCTGCTGGCGGTCCTCCTCGCCGGCTGCGGCGGCGGGGGCGGGGGCGCGGGACCGACGGGGAGCGGCGGCGCCAGCGGCTCGGGCGGCAGCGGCGGCGACGGGTTCCCGGGGACCTTCACCGTCCAGGGGACGCCGCACGGCGGGGCCTACACCACCTGCGAGGCGCAGATCGTCGGCGGGATGGCCATCATCAATTGCCAGGGGCTGCCGACCTGTCCCGACGACGATCAGACCGGCTGCGCGCTGGCCGTCGAGGTGCCGGCGGCGCCCGGCAGCTACACCTGCAGCCTGGGGCAAGCCCAGGTCTTCGCCTACGACCCCGGCTACCCGGGGAGCGCCGGCGGCCTCGGCGTGGGCGAGGCCGACTGCGAGGAGGAGAACATCGTCTCACCCTCCCCCGACTGCCCGACCGACGCCAACGGCTGCAACCAGCTGGTGGGTGACTGCACGGTGGTGGTCAACGCGGTCCAGAACATGGACGCCGACAACGCCTGGGGCCACTTCTCGGGCTCGGTCACCGCCACGCTCTGGACCGGCCCCCAGTTCGTCACCTGCGCCGCCACCGGCGACATGAACGCCGTCGGCAACGCCGGCGACACCAGCGCGATCAGCGCCTCGGGCGCCTGGTAACCGCGACCGCCCCCGGCCCCGAGGCGGTCCACCCGGTCGGCTAGACGGCGGCGAGCCCGCTCTCGACCAGCAGCGCCCGCCGCGCCTTCGCGGCCCCTTCGATCACCTCCGCCTCGGGGCGGCCGTGCTCGGGCGTGGCCGCCAGGATCGGCGCCAGGCCGGCGACCGCCGCGTCGGCGCGCGGCGCCCAGACGCCCAGCCACTTGCCGATGACGGCGGCGTTTTCCGGGCGCTGCTCGAGCGCGTAGCGCACCAGCGCCGCGCTCCAGCGCCGGCAGCGCCGGGCGTCGAGGTCGAGGTTCGAGAGCAAGAGCCAGGTCTGGTCGTCGCCGTTGGCGCGGGCGATCTCGCCGAGCTGCCGCAGCAGCAGATCGTCGAGCGCCGGGCGCAGCGCCAGGTTCACCGCCACGAAGCACTCGCCCCAGTCGTAGGCGGTGAGCGCCAGCTCGATCGCCTGCCGCGCCGGCTGCCAGGGGGCGTCCCCCTCCCAGCGCTGCCGCTCGCGGGTGCCGAACCCCAGCTCGGGGAAGCGCCGCTCGAGCGCGCGCGTGCGGTAGGCGACCAGCGACACCCGCCGGAGCAGATCGGCGGCGGCGAAGGCGGCTGCGTTGGTGATGTACGACGAGGGCGCCATCTGGCCCAGGTAGGCGGTGCACATCTGCAGCCCGTGCAGCGGGAACCGCGCCGGCGCGAACAGCGCCGCCAGCGTGGCGCGCCACCCGGGGCGCAGCGTGGCGTCGCGCCCGGCCCCCGCGTACTCCTCGAGGATCCCGGCCACCATCGTCTCCTGCTGGCTCTGGGCGGTCACGTAGCCGCGGTAGGTGACGGCGTCGGGATCGCGGAACCCCAGCCAGCTCTCCGCCCGCAGCGGCGAGCCGTCGCGGTAGGTGAGGAACCAGAGGTTCGCCGGCGACGAGGGGTTCTGCTCCAGCGCCGCCGGGCGGTTCGCCCGCAGCGTGTAGTTGGTGTCGTGGGTGACGATCTCGTACTCGCTCGGCAGCTTGCGGAGATCGCCGAAGGCGCTCCAGGTCCGCCGGCGGCCGGCCGGCTTCTGCGGGGTCTCGCTCACGTCGTCTTCTCCTCGGCGGCCGCGCGGCCGGTCAGCATCCAGGCGATCTCCTCGGTGGCCTGCACCCGCACGTAGGCCCCGCCGTCGATGCGCGAGATCGGACCGACCGCGTTCTCCATGTTCCTCCTCCACTCAGCCGTCGACGTGGTCGACGAAGACGAACTGCCTCGGCGCGATCCCCGCCTCGGCCACCGTCTGCTCGCCGCCTCCTCCCCGCCGTCAGCCGCGGCTCTCCGGCGCCGGCACGTTGAGCACCATCCAGTAGAGCCCCAGCTGGCGCGCCGCCCCCACGAACTGGTCGTAGTCGACCGGCTTCTGCACGTAGCTGTTGGCGTGGTGGTGGTAGGCGGTCAGGCGGTCCTGGTCCTCGGTCGAGGAGGTCAGCACCACCACCGGCAGGTGGCGGGTCTGCTCGTTGGTCCGCAGCGCCGCCAGCACCTCCAGCCCGCCCACCCGGGGCAGGTTCAGATCGAGCAGCACCACCGCCGGGACCTCGCTGGGGTCGCGGCCGGCGAACTTCCCGCGCCGGAACAGGTAGTCGAGTGCCTCGGCGCCGTCGCCGACGCGCAGGACCGGGTTGGAGATCTTCGCCTCGCGAAAGGCCCGCTCGGTCAGCTCGGCGTCGTCGTCGTTGTCCTCGACCAGAAGGATGACTGCTGGCTGTGCGCTCATGTTTGTTCTCCCAAGGTGAAAAAGAACGTGGCCCCCTCTTCGAGGACCGAGGAGGCCCAGATCCGCCCGCCGTGCCGGGTCACGATCCGGTGCACGGTGGCGAGGCCGATCCCGGTCCCCTGGAACTCCGACGCCGCGTGCAGCCGCTGGAACGGCGCGAACAGCTTCTTGGCGTACTCCATGTTGAACCCGGCGCCGTTGTCGCGGACGAAGTAGTGCGTCTCCCCCGCCTCGACCTGGCTGCCGACCTCGATGCGCGCCGCCGGCCGCTTGGAGGAGAACTTCCAGGCGTTCCCCAGCAGGTTCTCCAGCAGCACCGTCACCAGGCGCGGGTCGGCGGCGATGGCCAGTCGCTCGCCGATCGCCACCTCGACCTGCCGCTCCGGATCGCGCGCCGCCAGGTCGGCCACGATCCGGCGGCTGATGGTCCCCAGGTCGACGCGCTCGCGCGCCACCGTCGCCCGGGTGATGCGCGCCAGGCCGAGGAGATCGTCGATGAGCTCGCCCATCCGCTGCGTCCCCGCGCGGACCCGATCGAGGTAGCGGCGCCCCTGGTCGTCCAGCTTGGCGCCGTAGTCACTCTGCAGGATCCGGCTGAAGCCGTCGATCGCCCGCAGCGGCGTCCGCAGATCGTGCGACACCGAGTAGCTGAAGGCCTCCAGCTCTCTGTTCGCCTCGGTCAACGCGGCCGCGTGCCGGCGCTCGGTCTCCGCGGCCAGCGCCTCCGCCGCCGCGCCGGTGAGCAGCCCCGCCAGCAGCGCCTGGAACTCGAGGTCCGGCTCGGCCGCGCCCGCTCCAATGACCAGCAGCGCCGGCGCCGACGGCGCGCCCGGCCCGACCGGCAGGAGCGTGGCCCGCTCGAGGGGCGCAGCGGCCGGACCGGCCGCCAGCCCGGGGAAGCGGCGCTGCACGTCGCCGACCGTCAGCGGCGCGCGCGCGCCGAGCGCCGCCGCCACCGGCCA
>DASZVW010000926.1:0-5334 GCA_035546895.1 Polyangia bacterium | reverse complement strand
GGTCGGTCCGCCGGGACGTCCTTCTCCGAGATGCCGGCGGCGAGATCGGGACCCGAGAGCTTGGTTTCTCCACCCATGATGGTTGATAGGTAGAGTTGCAGGGACCGGCCGAGGTGACAAGGCCCCCCGGCCGCCCTCGTCGATTTATTGCCGGAGCGTCCGCCGCCCGCTGGCCCCGTCCCGGCGGCCGGCGACCGTGTCGGCCGGCGACCGGCGGGAAGGCGCGGGCGCGGCCACCTCGCGCGTCGCGGTCTCGCGCTCCGCGGCGTCCGCGGCCAGCTCCGCCTCGGCCTGCAGCCAGTCGTCCTTCTCGTGACCGGGGACAGAGCCCCGTTGCAAGTAGAGCTCGTAGGCCCGCCGCGCGATCTCGTCCTGACTCGGGCGCGCACCGGCGGCGCGATTGGGCTTCGCCATGAATGATCCCTCCAGGCAGCGAAAGGTAAGCACCTCGCGATGCGCTGCAAGTGCCGGCTATTTCGAGGACTACCAACTCTGAACGGCTTGTGTAATATGCGCCCATGCTGCCCCCTCGAGAGAGGACCCGCCGGTCCCAGGCGGGCGTCGGCCTGGTGCTCCTGGCCTCCGCCCTGATGATCGTCGTCGTCTCGACCCCCTGGTCGGCCCGCGCGGCCGATGACGACGAGTCGCCCAAGGCCTCGGTCCCCGAGGCGCCGCAGGCGGAGGACAACGACCGGCCGCACGACAAGTCGCTGCTCGAGAAGCAGCCCGCCGACGCCGCCGTCGCCAAGCAGAACCAGGCGGGCGACGAGGCGTTCTACCAGAAGTGGCAGTTCTGGGCGGTGACCGGCGGCATCATCGCCGGCGGCCTTCTCCTCTTCTTCGGCGGGAAGGCCCTCTACCACTCGCTCAACGGGGGCGACGTCCGCCCCTGCAACACGATGGCCTTCATCAACTGCTACGGCCAAGGGGAGCCCAACCCATGAACCGCGCCGGAAGATCTCAGCGCCTGCTGCGCTCCTTGCCGCTGGCGGCGGCCGCCCTGGCGGCGGCGCTCGTCGCCGGGTGCAACACCTACCACTACTACGACATCACCGTGCAGGCGATGACGCCGGTGACCGAGAACGAGACCAGCACCATGAACTTCTGCCAGGTGCTGGTCTCGGGCGCCGCCTCGGACACCATCAGCTGGTCGAACAACTACGGCTGTCCGCCCATGAAGTTCCCGGACCTGATCGCCTTCGAGTACGCGACGTTCGCCGACTCGGGGCAGATCACCTTCACCTTCAACGGCTACACGCAGAACGTCGACCCGAACGGGCTGTGCACGACCGGCACCGTCACGCTGCCGGCGGGGAGCACCATCACCCAGAGCGGGACCGTCCCGCTGACCAGCTTCAATCAGACGAACTGCACGGTGCACGTCAGCGGCACCGGCGGCACCGGAATGTAGCGGCCGGCGGAGCGCCGGCCGCCCCGGCGGCTCAGTCGAGCGCGTCGTCGATCTGGACGCCGTCGCCGAGCTCGGACATCAGGTACTGGCGGAGCCGCTTCTTGAGCCGCTCCTCGATCTGACGGACGCGCTCGCGGGTGACGCCGAACCGCTCGGCGATCTGGACCAGCGTCGCCGGCTCGTCGTTGAGCAGGCGGTCGCGGAAGATCTCCAGGTCCCGGTCGCGGAGGGTGGCGCCGAAGGCGTGCAGCTTGTCGCGCAGGATGGCGCCGAACTCGCCGGCCTCGACCTGCAGGTCGGGGCGGGAGGAGGGTGCGGCCCGCACGAAGTCGCCCTGGGTGCGATCGCCCTGCTCGTCGGAGCGCATCGGCGCGTCGAGCGAGGTCTCCGAGGCGTTGAGCCGGCGCTCCATCTCGATGACCTCCTGCTCGGTGACGTCGAGCGCCGCCGCCAGGTGCTTGGCCTCCACCTCGAACCCCTGCTTCTCCAGCTTCTCCCGCTCCTTGCGCAGGTTGAAGAACAGCTTGCGCTGCGCCTGGGTGGTCCCCACCTTGACCAGCCGCCAGTTGGCGAGGATGAACTTCAGGATGTAGGCGCGGATCCACCAGGAGGCGTATGACGACAGCTTCACGCCGCGGTAGGGATCGTACTTCTGCACGGCATGGATGAGCCCGATGTTCCCCTCCTGGATCAGGTCCAGGATGTTGCGGTGCGCGCGCCGGTACTCCTGCGCGATCTTCACGACCAGCCGGAGGTTGGCGGTGATGAGGCGCGCGGCCAGCCGCTGCTCGGCGGTCTTGGCGAACTCGACGGCGACCTCGTGCTCTTCCTCGCGGGTCATGAGCGGGTAGCGCCGCAGCTCGTGCAGGTAGGCGCCGATGGTCGAGTAGTCGGTCGGCGCGGACTCGAGGCCGGCCGTCGGCGAGACCGCGGTCGAGCCCGCGCTGCTCTCCACGTCCGGGCTGGCCTCGATCGGCAGCCCCGCCACGTCGAGCGGCGCCCCGCCGGTGCCGGCTTCCACGTCGGCATCCGCCGCCTCCGCCTCCGGCTCCGCCTCTTCGGCGTCGACCGATTTCAAATGACGAGCCCGCTCCTTGGCGGCCTCGAGCGGCTGCGTTTCCTGGTCCCCCCCCGAACGACGGCGGCGAGAGGTTCCGTGCCTGGATGATGAGGTTGCGATGCTGAGCATGCCGCTCTTCATCGCAAGCCTCGTGCCACAGCGAGCTATGGCAACCCCAGGAAATATCGGCGGTTAGGCGTCGCCCGGCGGCGGCTCGTTACGATCCGGTAGCGTCCGCGCCGATGCTCTTGATACCTACGTAACCACTTCCACCCACGGCGTCCAGGGCCCTACGGAAACGTTCAGGGGTTTTCTTCGTAATGTTCCGTACGTCCGAAGATGTCGTCGTGATAGCGGATGAAGAAGTAGAGCGAGACCGCGCCCAGCACCGCGGCGGCGCCGAAGGAGGCGTTGGCGGCGGTCGCGAAGTGGCGCTTCTGATCGAGATCGTCCTGGGCCTGCTGTCGGGTCGAGCCGTTCGGCTGGAGCTGCGACAGCTCGCCGAGGAAGCCACCGGTGGCCAGCGCCGCGACCGCGCCGATGGCGGTGCCGTAGGCGGCGTAGGGCGGCCAGCTGCGCCGGCGCGGCAGGTTGTCGGGGGTCAGCTTGATCTGCAGCTCCTGTCCGGGAAGGACCTCCACCCGCGACGCCCAGGGGAACCGCCCGTCGGCCTCCACGCGCACGGCGTGCTTGCCGGCGAGCAGCGTCCCGGAGATGAGCGGCGTCACCCCGAGGTAGGCGTTGTCGATCGAGACCCGCGCCCCCTGCGGCTGGCTGGCGACCTCGATCTTTCCGGGCTCGACGTGCGGCTGGAACAGCTCGCCCGACGCATCTTGAACGGCGCGGATCAGATCCTCGACGCCGCCTTCGACGAGGCGGAACACGCGGCTCTCCACCTTGCCGTCCTCGACGTTGACCAGGTTCAGGTTGAACAGGAACTGCTTGCCGCGCGTGCCGACGCTGCCGGCGACGATCCGCCGCACGCCCAGCGAGACGCCGGCGCGCCCGAGGCAGGTGACGTCGTCCAGGCAGCTCTGGGCCCGCCGCTCGTTCTCCACGCCCAGGCGGGCGCGGAACTCCTCCTTGCCCGCGATCTCGAAGCCGCCGTGCTGGGCGACGTAGGCGATCAGCACCTCGGTCAGGTTGTCGGCCAGCTCGGCGTCCTTCTCGGCGGCGGCCAGCACCAGCACCGCCATCTTCTCGCCGGCGCGGGCCGGCCGCGGGACCGCCGTCAGCGAGACCGCCGCGATCAGCGCCGCGAAGGCGAGCCGGCCCGGCGATCTCACGGCGCGGGCTCCAGGCAGGTGCCGCCGGCGCCCGCGCCGGCGTCGGCCGCCTGCTGGCAGCTGTTCGACTGGCACTGGCTGTTGGACAGGCACGGCTTGCCGCCACCGAGCAGCGGCGCGCAGACGCCGGACGCGGCGCAGAACGACTGCCCGGCGGTCCAGCGGTCGGCGGCGCAGTCGGCGTCCGTCTGGCAGAGCGTGGTGCAGATGCTGGAGGAGGCGTCGTTGGGGATCGCCTGCCGGCAGGTCATGTCACCCGCGCAGTTGGCGTTGCCGAGGCAGGGGAGGCCGAAGAAGCCCGGGAAGCAGGCGGTCGCCGGCGCGCCGGCGGGCGTATAGAAAGGGACCGGCGTCTGGCCGATGCCCGCGCGCGGCGCGCAGTCTCCCGCGACGGGCGGGCGCAAGCAGGCGCCGAGGTCGGTGGCCTTCTCGGGCGGCGTGGGGAAATAGCAGGAGCTGCTGGTGTCGCGCACGCCGTTGCGGACGCAGTCGTCGTCGGTGCGGCAGGCGTTGCCGCGGTACGAGTAGGGGCTCTCGCAGTAGCTCTTCCCGTCGGCGCGCGGGACGCAGGCGAAGGTCCCCTGGTTGCTGTCGTAGGCGGCGCAGTCGGCGTCGCTGTTGCACGTGATCGTGCAGAGGTCGAGGCCGGTCTGCTGATCGGGGTCGCCGTCGGAGAGGCACTTGCCGACCAGGCAGTTGATGTCCGACTCGCAGATGAAGCCGAGGAGGCCCGGGATGCAGATGGCCGGGTTCGCGGGCCCCGAGATCTTCTGGAAGCAGACGTGGTTCGGCGGGCAGTTCTGCTGGGCGTCGCAGTTGGGGACGCAGATGTCGGGGGCGTGCGCCGAGGCCTCGACCAGGAGCGGCAGGCAGGACTGGCCGGGCGAGCAGGCGGAGGCGCCGCTCTGGCAGTTCTTCTGCAGGCAGTAAAGGTTGTTGGCCTTGAGCGAGGTGTTGTGGGCGTAGAGCTGGGTGAGGAAGGTCGTCGCGCAGGTCGACCGGACCGGGTCCTTGCAGTCGGTGTCGGCGGTGCAGGGGATCATCGTCGTGCAGACCCCCTCGTCGGTGGTGACGTCGGTCCGCAGGCAGCCGAGCGCGCTTCCACCGCAGCTGTTCGGCGTGGCGGGATCGCAGGCCGCCAGCTCAGCGCCCCCCTCGACGCACTGGTTCCCGTCGGGGAGCGACATCGCCGTGTCGCCGCAGCTCGAGGCGCAGAAGTCGGTCCCGTCGAGCAGGCTGGCCGGGTAGCAGACCATCGGGTCACCCGTCGAATCGGTGCCGCAGCCGGGATCCTTGGCCGACGGATCGCAGGCGAAGATCCGGTTCTCGAAGGCCGCTTGATCGACCTTGCAGCCCGCCAGGAACGCGATCCCCAGGACCCCCGCGCCGGCCACTCTCCCCAGGCGGATCACTTGATCATGCTCTTGACGAACGGGGCGTCGGGCGCGCTCGGTGAGAGCTCGAGGTACTTCTTGTAGTTGTCGTTGGCTTGCTGCGCGCGGCCGGCGCGCATGTAGCACTTGCCGAGGAACTTGTAGACGGCGGGGAGGCGCGGCGCGAGGTGCTTGGCCTCCTCG
>DASZVW010000925.1:0-1514 GCA_035546895.1 Polyangia bacterium | reverse complement strand
GTCCGCGCGCGCAGATCGGGCCGCTCGGCGCGCGGGGCGATCGGCTTCGGGAGGGCCGGCGGCGGCTCATCGGCCGCGGGGGCCGGTGGCAGCGGATCGGCGGGCGACTCGGGTGCCGGCTCCGCGGCGTGACCGCGGGCCGCCTCGGGCGCGGCGGCGGCCTTCACCATCCCCTTGGGCGCGGGCGGCTCGGCCAGCGCCTCGCGCGCCGCCTTGGCGTCCGCCGCCAGCACCTCGTGGCGGGTCGTCTCCAGCGTCTTGGTGGTCGACTGGAGGTTCAGCACCTCGCGCGGCGCCGTCTTGTGGCTGAAGAAGAAGACGTAGACGTTCATCCCCACCAGCGCGACCAGGAACCCGCTCAGCCAGAGGGATTTCGTCATCTCGCCGGAGCGCCGTCTGCGTCGTCTGCGTACCAATCGACCTCGGGGGGGCGGAATGGGGGCCGGCGGCCTGCCGCAGCCGGTCTCTTCAACTAGCACGCAGGCCCGGCCCAATCAATTTACCCCCTCAGGCCGGGGCGAAGATCAGGGCCTCGTCCCGGTAGCCCTTCAGCTCGACCGCGTTGCCGCTGGGGTCGGTCACCACCAGGTTCCAGCGCTCGGCGGGCGTCCCGGCCTCCTGCGCGCGCGGCGGCACCAGGAAAGGGACCGCCGCCTCCTGGAGCCGCCCGGCGAGGCGGTGAAACTCCTCGATCGACAGGATGGCGCCGAAGTGATTGCCGTCCATCGTGCGCGCGTCGGCCTGATGGACGCGGGCGGGGTCGAGGTGGCAGGTGAGCTGGTGGCCGAAGAACGAGAAGTCGATCGCGTGCGGGAACGTCCGCCCCTGCGCGCAACCGAGCAGCCCGCCGTAGAAGGCGCGGGTGGCGGCCAGGTCGGAGACACAGATCGCGAGGTGGAAGCGGGCGTTCGGCATCGGCCGACGCTAACACGGCCGCGGCGGCGGCCCGGCTCACCCGGCGCGGGCGTTGCGGAGCATCTCGGCCGCGTGCGCGGCGGCCTGCGCCGAGGGGGCCTCGCCGGCCAGCATGCGGGCGATCTCCGCCGGCCGCTCGGCCTCGTCGAGGCGGACGATCTCCACCCGCGTCTTGCCGCGGGCGGCGCTCTTGGTGACCCGCACGTGCGCGTCGGCGAAGGCGGCCACCTGGGGGAGGTGGGTGATGACGATGACCTGGCGGTCGGCGGCCAGCCGCTTGAGCTTGCGGCCGATCACCTCGGCGGTGCCGCCCCCCACGCCGGCGTCGACCTCGTCGAACACGTAGGTGAGCACCTCGTCGGTGCGCGCCAGCGCCTGCTTGACCGCCAGCATCACCCGCGACAGCTCGCCGCCCGAGGCGATCCGCGCCAGCGGCCGCGGCTCCTCGCCGGGGTTGGGGGCGAACAGGAACCGCACGCGGTCGGCGCCGTTCGGGCCCGGCTCGCGCGGCTCGAGCGCCACCGGCAGCCGCGCCGAGGCGAAGCCGAGCTCGCGCAGGACGGCGCCCACCTTCTTCTCCAGGCTCCCCGCCGCCTGCC
>DASZVW010000924.1:0-7568 GCA_035546895.1 Polyangia bacterium | reverse complement strand
CTTCATCTCCTACCTCCCCGGCGGGTCGCGCGAGTACCCGGAGGCGCGCTACCCGGGGATGGAGCGGGCGCGCGACGTCTGGGTGGCGGCGCTGGGCCTGACCGGCCCGCCGGAGGTCGACCAGCTCCCCGACCCGGTGCGCGACGACGCCTACCCGCCCGACGCCGGCCGCGCCGACAGCACCGTCACCCGCCAGCGCTTCCGGCCCGGCCCCGACGGCCGCGAGCTCTGGTTCTACGAGATCACCGGCATGGGCCACACCTGGCCGAGCCCGACGCAGCTCCCCCCCTTCCTCTGGCCGCGGTTCGGCAAGACAAACCAGGACCTCGACTTCGCCGACCAGGCCTGGGCCTTCTTCCAGCGCCACGCCAGGCGCTGACCGCGCGCGGGCGCGTCCCCGATTTGACGTCCGCCACCGGACAAATGGATACTGGCATTCATGCGAGCGAAGGCGCGGGGATTGGCCGGGGGGTTGGCGCTCGCGGCGCTGGGGTCATTGTTCGTCGCCGGCGGCCTGGGCTGCGGCAGCGCGGCCGAGCACCCCGACACCGGGTACGGGGCCGACCAGCCGGTCCCCGCCACCGAGAACTGCGTCGACCTTTGTCACCGCTTCGTCGACTGCGTGGCCGATCTGTGCGACGAGAACACCGACTCGACCCGCTACGCGAGCACGGTGCCGGCCGAGGAGCCGCAGTGCGAAGCGACCTGCACCGACGCCGAGGTCCAGGCGCGGGTGACCGCCTCCATGTGGCAGTGCATCTTTCAGCAGACCTGCCGCCAGGTGTTCGCCCACAACGCTTGCCAGACCGACAGCAGCTTCGAGTGTCTGTGATCCCGCGGGCGTCATTGACGGCCGCCTGGGCAAATGGATACTGGCAGTCATGCGGAGCTTGGTGATTCGAGTCGCCCTGGGGTTGGCGCTGGCCGGGCCGGGCGCGCTCGCGGGATGCGGCAGCAGCGGCGGCGGGCGCTCGGACGGCCGGCCGGACACCGGGTACGGCGCCGACCAGCCGGTGCCGGCGACCGAGACCTGCGCCGACTACTGCCAGCGCACGATCGACTGCACCGTCCACCTCTGCGACGAGGACACCAACTCGACCACCTACCTGGAGTTCGAATCGATCCAGGTGACCGACTGCGAGACACTCTGCAGCGACGCGGAGATCCAGGCGGCCGTCCCCTCCGCGGCCTGGCAATGCCTGTTCGCGAAGTCCTGCCGCCAGGTCCTCGGCGTCGACGGCTGCGGCGTGGGGGCCAGCTACAGCTGCGGCGGCTGAGGCGGATGAGCCGCTCGGGGGGTGGCCCTACCGTCGTGAATCATCTATGATTCACGGATGACCAAGGCGACGGTGCGGGATCTGCGAACGCAGTTCCCCCGGCTCAAGCAGGCGATCGCCCGTGAGGGCGAGATCCTCGTCACCGAGCGTGGTCGTCCGGCCTACGTCCTCCGCGCCTACCGCGCCGCCCGTCGGCCCTCGAACGAGAAGCTCGACTACTTCGCCCGTCTCAAGGGCCGCCAGCCCCGGCCGCTCTCCGCCCGCGCCTCCCGCGCGCTCGACGAAGCCAACCGTGGCGAGCGCTGAGTCCGTCTACGTCGACCCGAGCGCGCTCCGCTGCCTCTACGTGCACGAGGCCCGCTCGCGCGCCTTCTGCGCCTGGCGCAGCCGCCATCGCCCCGCGCTGCCCCTAACGCTGTTCGGCCGCGCCGAGATCGAGAACAGCCTCGCGCTGGCGGTCTTCCGTCGAGACCTCACGGCGGCCGCCGGTCAGGCGGCCAGCGCCGACCTCGACGCGGATCTACGGACCGGTCGGCTTTATCTCGCCGACCTACTCTGGCGCCGGGCGCTCGATGAGGCGGTCGAGCTCTCCCGACGGCACACGCCGGCCCTCGGGACGCGCGCGCTGGACGTGCTGCACGTCGCCAGCGCCCTGACTCTCGGGTACAGGCGCTTCGTGACTTACGATGCCCGCCAGGCCCGGCTGGCGCAGGCCGTGAAGCTGCGTGTATCGGCGCCGTAGCCCGGGACAGCCCTCCAGCCGCCTGCCCCGCCTCGCCCGCCCCGCCTCGAAATGATCTGGACACATATTCAACCTTAGAGTTGAATATGTGTCATGGACGACTTGAGCGTGGTCCTGGGCGCCCTCTCGCATCCCTCGCGGCGGGCGATCCTCCATCGCCTGGCCGAGGGGCCGGCGCGGGTGACCGAGATCGCCGCGCCCTTCGACATGTCGCTGAACGCGGTGTCGAAGCACCTCAAGGTGCTGGAGGGGGCCGGCCTGGTCGACCGCGAGGTGCAGGGGCGCGATCACTTGATCCGCTTCCGCGGCCAGCCACTGCGGATGGTCTCCACCTGGGTCCACGCGTACGAGCGGTTCTGGACCGAGCGCCTCGATCGCCTGGAGCAGTACTTCCAGGACCAGAGAGACAAGAGAGACCAGCGAGGCAAGAAAGGGAAACCGCGATGACCACCAAGCAAGAGCTCGTGACGACGAAGACGATGGAGTTGAAGCTCACCCGCACCATCCCCGCCACGCCCGCCGAGGTCTTCGGCGCCTGGCTGGATCCGACCCACCCCGGCAACCCGTGGACGGGCGCCAGGAAGGTGATCCTCGACGCGCGCATCGACGGGCTGTTCTTCTTCGCCA
This sequence comes from Polyangia bacterium, assembly GCA_035546895.1. Lineage (GTDB taxonomy): Bacteria > Myxococcota_A > Polyangia > Fen-1088 > Fen-1088 > JADGRB01. The sequence goes on along the minus strand of DASZVW010000924.1, from coordinate 4,922 downwards.
CCGCCAAGGACCCCTCGTGGCCCCACTACGGCCGCTTCCTGGAGATCGCGCGCAACCGCCGCCTCCAGTACACCTGGATGTCCCCCTTCACGCGCGGCCTGGAGTCGACCGTGACGGTGACCTTCCAGGCGCAAGGCGACGACACCCTGCTCACGCTCACGCACGCCGGCCTCCCCGACGACGAGCACGGCCGCGTCCACGAGGGCGGCTGGAACGGCTGCCTGGGGACGTTCGTGGACCGGTTCGCCCCGCGCGCCCGGGGCTAAAAGATCTCGCCGGCGGCGAAGTAGGCGCCGATGGGGGTGGCGTCGGGCGACCAGGCCAGGTCGAGTCGAACGAGGAAGGTCTTCCCCTCCTGAACGCGCAGGCCGCCGCCGAGGCCGTACTTGAGGCCGAGGCCCGTGCCGTCGAGCTCGGGGTGCGCGTGTCCGATCTCCGTCCAGCTCCGGCCGGCGTCGGCGAAGACCGCCGGGCCGACGGTCAGCCGCTTGCCATGAACGGTGAGCGTCCAGAGCGCGGCCGACAGCTCGAGGTTCTCGAAGACCTTCACCCCGCCGTAGTAGCGCTGCGCGGGGACGCCGCGGACCGCCTTGCTGCCGCCGATGGCGGGCGTCTCGTCGAAGCGGGCCAGCTCGTAGAACGGCGGCGAGCCGAACAGGACGTCGCCCACCACCCGGGCCCGCAGCGTCAGCCAACCGCCGACGGTCGAGCGGTAGAAGCGCCCAGTCAGGGTGAGGCGCTGGTAGGCGTAGGGGAAGTCGCTCCCCAGCCGCGGGCTGTACCGGAAGCGGAGGGTGTGGAACTGGCCGTTCTCGGTGACGATCTCGTCGTCGCGGGTGTCGTACTGCAGCTCCGCGGTCAGCAGCTCGACGCCGTGCGGGGCGAAGCTGCCGAGCAACGCCCGCACCTCCGGCGGACCGGCGCGCTGTTGCTGCTCGAGGATGGTCCCCGCGGGGACGGTCAGGCGGTTGTAGGTGAGGCTGGTTCCCCCCAGGAGATAGAACGTGCCGGCCACCCGTTCGCGGACCTCCAGCGAGGCGGTCGGGTGCAGGCGCTCATACTGCTCGGCGGTCACGGGGAGCGCCGACGCGAGCGGCGGCGAGGCGTTGCCGATCCCGGTGTAGTTCAACGTCGCCTCGTCGGTGAACGAGAGGCGCGCGTCGAGGCGCAGGCGGCGCGCGCTGTCGAGATACGGAACGACGAGCTCGAGCGAGTAGTCCTGGAACGGCGAGACGACCTGGTCGCCGTCCTGCAGCTTGAAGGTGATGAACGCCTCCAGCTCCAGGCGCCACCGGAAAGGCGGCCGGCCCGGCGCCAGCGCCGCCAGGTCGCCCACCACGCCGCCGCCGATCCCCACGTCGCTGTCGCCCCCCACGACGGGGATGACGTTGAGCTCGCGGCCGCTCTGCGCCCGCGCGGCGGCGGGGCCCGCCAGCGCCGCCAGCGCGAAGGCCAGCCGAGCCGTCCAGCGCGCGGTCCTCAGGGGACGATGGCGCCGCAGCTGCCGCCGCAGGTGAAGGTCGCCGAGAGGCAGGACTTGTCGCCGATGCAGGACTCGCAGGTGTCGGCGTCGTTCTTGACGTTGGGATCGTTGGCCGCGTTGGTCCGGCAGCGGTCCTCGCAGCCGCCCACGTCGTACGAGCTGTCGTAGCAGTCGCGGTACCGCTGGCAGACCTGCTGGCAGTCGAACGCCTCCTCCACGCTGTCGCAGCCGATGGCGCTCCCGGCCGCGGCGAGCCCCAACGCCACGAACGCCGCCATGGTCAGGCTTTTTCTCATCCCGACAACATGAGGCGGGCGGGCCGAATGAAAAGATCCCGGCCTCACCCCTCCGCCCGAGCGCGCACCCTCTCCAACTCGTCCCAGAGCTCGGGCGCCTCTTTGAGCTCCAGCAGCGGCAGGAGCTGCTCGCGAACGTACGACCAATCGAGGTGGCCGGTCTGCCTGACGATGATCCCCTCCACATCGATCCAGTCGCGCGGGCGCGCGGCGAATGTCTTCAGCACGATCAGGTCCTCGGCCGAACAGGTCCGCATCCCCGCCAGCGCGATGTCGAGGCCCACGCCCGCGGCGTTCTCCACCAGCAACACGCGGTTGCCGATCGCGAAGGCCGCGGCATTCGGGATGCGTGGCCGATATCGTTCGAGCAAGAGACGAATGAGCCGGTCTTCGTCGCGAAAGCCCGTCAAGAGCGTGAGATCGACGTCCACCGTCTCGCGCGGCTCACCCCATCGGAGCACCGCGAGCCCCCCGATGAGGGCCTGACGCCAGCCCTGGGTGTCGCAGAAGGCCTGCAGGTCGGCGGCCGCCCGAAAGACCTCGTTCACGGCCGACGCCGCTTCGCGAACAGGCGCTGCTGCTCGACCAGCCCCGAAGTCGGCTTGGGCGCGCGCGGCGCCACGTGATAGTCGGCCGGACCGCACAGGAGTGAGAGCGCCGCAAATGCGTCGATCCGCCGCAGCTCCTCGCGCCGGATTCGTTCCAGCTCCGGGCCCGCGACCTTCCAGGTCTCCGCCCACCGCCGACCCGCGGCAATCTGTTCGGGGGTCCAGTTCTCGAGCGCGGAGGGCACGCGCGCCATGGGTCGAGGATAACACGCGGGTCGGTGAGCCGCGGCCGGCGATCGACTAGAGTCGCCCGCGCGGAGGCCGACGGATGGACGAGAGTGACTTCGACGGGACGCTGGTGCTGGAGCGGCTGGCCGCGATCGGCCGGCTCGAGGACTTCTTCGACGCCGTCGACGCGGACGACGTGGAGCGGGCCACCGCGCTCATGCGGCGGGCCGACGTCGACGCGGCGACGATCGCGGTGGTGGTCCGGAAGATCGAGGCGGCCGACGGCGAGCACTGACCACCGCGCATCGAGGGGTTGTCGAGGCGCCATCAGTGATCAGCCTTACTCCAACACCACCTGTTGGAGGTCTCGATGATCCGTACTCTGATTCGTTCGTCGCTCGTCCTCGGGGTCCTCTCTTTCGCCGCCATGCCCGCGGGCGCGGCCGAGCCCACCGGGGCGGAGGCCGCCGGCAACAAGATGGAGCGGAAGGGGAACGCCGAGGAGAAGACCGCCGACGCCGACAAAGCCAAGGCCGCCCGGATGGAGAAGCACGGCAAGGCCATGAAGGACCAAGGGAAGGCCAACGACAACAAGGCCGAAGAGGCCGCCGGCGAGCGCAAGGAGAAGAAGGGCAAGGCCAAGATGAAGGCCGCCGAGGCGCGCGGGGACGCCGCCAAGGAGATGGAGAAGTCCGGCAACGACGCCGAGAAGGCCGGGGTGAAGGAGAAGAAGGCCGAGGAGAAGGCCGCCCGCCAGTAGCCGCCCCGCCGGCCGCCGCCGGCCGTGAAAAAATTAGTCGAACCCTGTCGATCTGTGCGTGACCCGTTCGTCGTAGCCTCAGAGAGGAGGCAAGGCGATGCGATTCATGGTCATGCACAAGATGACGGAGGCGCTGGAGCGGCAGGTGGTCGACCCGGAGGTGATGGCGGGGGTCGACAAGCTGATCGGCGAGGCGGCCGGGCAGAACGTCTTCATCACCGGCGAAGGGCTGAAGCCGACGGCCCAGCGGACGCACCTGGTGTACAAGAACGGCCGGCGCGCCGCCACCCGCGGCCCCTTCGCCGACGCCAAGGAGCTGATCGGGGGCTTCGCGCTCCTGCGCGTGCGCGACGAGGCGGAGGCGCTCCACTGGTGCGACCGCTTCGCGGCGGTGGCGGGCGACGTCGAGCTCCACGTGGGGCCGGTCGTCGAGCCCTGGGACCTGGGGATGATGCCCAAGCCGGAGCACCCGCCCCTGCGCGTCCTCTCGCTCGTGCAGGCGACCCGCGACGACGACGCGCCCCCCGACGCGGCGGAGGCCGCCAAGATGGGCGCGCTCATCGCCGAGATGACGGCGGCCGGCGTCCTGGAGGCGACCGGCGGGCTCGCCAGCACCAGGCGCGGCGCCCGCATCCGCTTCGAGGGGGGCAAGCCCCGGATCATCGACGGCCCGTTCGCCGAATCGAAGGAGCTGATCGCCGGCTACGCCATCCTCGAGCTGCCGTCGAAGGCGGCGGCGATCGACTGGGGGGTACGGTTCGGCGCCGTCGTGAAGGTCGAGGAGGTCGACGTGCGCGAGATGGCCTGACGGCCGCCTGCGCTCGGGGAAGCTGCCGGCGAACCGGTGGGCGCGGCCCGCGATTGTATATTTGCGCCATGTTCCCGGCGAATCTCTCCAGCAACCTTTACGTCTGGACCATCCGGCGCGAAGAGCTCGACAGCCACGTCGCCGAAGTCCCGCGCACGCACGCCGCTCTCACGGCGGATCTGAGCGCTTCGAGCTGTTCTTGGAGACTCTGGAGAAGGCGTAGGACCGCCCATCGGCGCCATCGCTAGCGTTGAAATACGTCGAAACAGGAAGGCGGGAGGACGATCGTGTCGTCCGGCTCCACGAGATCGGAGCACGATGAATTCGCGATGTCGGCCTCACAGGTCGCGAGCTCGCCGTTCTCGCCGACGACGTTCGCGCAATCCATCGTGCTGTCCACCGCCGCCACGCAGTAGTCCTGCGTGACGTCGAGGCACCCGGCGATCTTCGGGCAGTACGATCCGGTCACGAAGGCGTTGCAGTCGGCCACGGCCTTGGGGTTGCCGCCGCTCGAGCTTCCACACCCCGCCAGCAAGACGAGAACCGCCAGGACACGCGTCATGGGACCTCCGGAGCGGCACTGTAACCGGCCGGTCCGGCGTCCGCAAAAAAGCACTCGCAAGCCGCCCCATTTTAGCGGCCGCGAGGCCTCCGCCGCCGGCCGAGCGCCGCCGCGAGGAGCGACACCAGCCAGATCCCCGCGCCGCTCGACGGCCACCCGCCGAGCTCGCACGAGCACCCGCCCGCGCTCTCCCCGGTCTCCGTTCCCGCGCCGCCGCCCGTTCCCGAACCGGCGCCA
>DASZVW010000923.1:0-5362 GCA_035546895.1 Polyangia bacterium | reverse complement strand
GTCGCGCGGATCGGCCGGCGCGGCTGGTTGGCGCCGCTGGTCCTCTTCGGGGCGCTGGCGGTGGCCGCCATCCCGCTCGTCCGGGCCCTGCGGCGGCCGCTGATCGAGCTCGGCCCGCGCCCCGACTTCTCGGCCGCGCCCGCGGCCGGCGCCGCCGTCCGGCTCATGCTCCCCGACGGTGAGCGGCTCGAGCTCCGGCCGGGCTCGGCGAGCTACCAGATGGCGAGCTTCCTGGCCGGCGTCGAGCCGGTCCCCGCGCGCTTCGCCCTGGCGCCGTTCAACTTCCGGTTCGCCTCGGCGGAGCCGACGCCCGAGTCGATGGCCACGCTGGACGAGGTGGCGGCCATCCTGCGCGCCTACCCGAGCGCGACCGTGCGCGTGGAGAGCTACACCGACAGCCTGGGGGCCGCGTCCGCCAACCTCGATCTGTCGCGTGACCGTTCGGAGACGGTAAAAGGATTACTCCTCGACAAGGGGATCGATCCCGCGCGCGTCGCCACGGCGGGGCTGGGGCCGCTAAACCCCGTCGCTTCCAACGAAACGGAGCGCGGTCGAGCCGAGAACCGGCGCACGGAGATCGTGGTTACCGGAAGGTGATCGGGCGATCCCGCACGCGCCCCTCGAACCGGCGGCCGAGCGCGCGCCGCCCTGTTCAGGCGCGCGCGGCGTGCCCATCTTCGCGGGCCATGGACGCCAAGGTCACGCGGCGGCAGCTCCTGGTGCTGGCGGAGGCCTCGGCCGTCGCCGGGTGCGCCATCCTCGAAGGGGGCGCCAGGCACCCGGTGGTGTCGCCGGGCGCCGAGCAGCTCGAGGGGGAGCGGCTGCGCGTCTCGATGTCGGCGCTGGCCGGCGCGCGCCCGGGCGAGGTCTGGGAGGTGAAGCCGGGCGGCGGCCGCCCCGACCTCCTGCTCCTGGCCCCCTCGCCGGGCGGCGCCTGGCGGGCGGTCACCGCCCACTGCACGCACAAGGGGTGCGTCGTCGGCTGGAACGCGGCCGCCGGCGAGTGGCGGTGCCCCTGCCACGGCTCGCGCTTCGGCGCCGACGGCCAGGTGATCGCCGGGCCGGCCCAAAAGCCGCTGGGGGCGCCGCCCACGCACCTGGAGGACGATCGGCTGGTCGTCGATCTGGCGGGCCTGCCGGCGTGAGAGAGTCGCGGGCGCCGTGCCCGCGTCGATCGTCGTCGCCACCCACAACCTGATGCACGGGCGCCGGCTCGAGTCGCTGGTGCCGCACCACCTCGCGCTGCGCGAGCGGGAGGGGCTCGATCTCCTCTGCCTGCAGGAGGACCGCTTCCTCGACGGTCCGGCCGGCGTGCGCCCGGGCGATCGGATCGTCGCCGCGCTCGGCGCCGGCTACCGCGCCCTGCGCGACCCGGGCTGCCCGGGCCTGACGCTGATCGCGAGCCCCCGGCTCGAGGCCGGCGCGAGGGGGCTCATCCCGCTGCCGCGGCTGGGCGGGCTCTCCTGGTTCGAGCGGCGCTACGTGGTGGGCGGCAAGTCGAAGCAGAAGCACGCGCTGTGGGCCGAGCTGCGCGCGCCCGGGGGGGCGCCGTTCGCCGCGGTCTCGTTCCACCTCGACACCGCCGGCGGCGGGCGGCACCGGGCCGCGCAGGTCGCCGCGCTGGCGGGCGCGCTGGACGAGCGGGGCCTCGCGCGCCGGCTGGTCGCCTGCGGCGACACCAACGCCTTCTCCTGGCGGCCCGGGCGGCGGACGCTCGACGCGCTGCTGGCGCCGCTGGCGGCGTTCGGCGCCGTCGATCCCGAGACGGCCGCCACCCACCGGTTCGCGCGCCAGCACGAGCCGCCGCTCCCCCACCGGATCGGCGTGGCGCTGGGGAAGCTGGGGATCGATCTGCCCCGCCGGTACGACGTGGTCTGCACCAACCTGCCGGCGCCGGCGCGCGGGCAGATCGACACCCCCGGCTCCGATCACGACTTGGTCTGGGCCCGGCTTTCGTGCTAGCTAGAAGAGCGATGAGCACCGAGAGCTCGAAGGGTCCGCCGCTGTTTGGCCTGCCGCTGGGGGGCGTCCTGTTCGGGCTCCTCTGGACCGCCGGGGCGTTCTTCTCGCTCTTCTACTGCTTCTTCGGGACCAACTACTTCGCGCCCGAGCCGGTCCCGGCCAAGGAGCTGGCGATCTCCAACGCCGCCTTCGCCGGCGAGGCAGCGGCCGAAGCCGCCGCCCCGCGCCACGAGGCGCCGGCCACGCCGCAGCCGTAGCGCGCGCCTCGCCCGCCCGCTGAATTTCCAGTGGCGCGTGCCCGGGGTGCGGGCGGATGATGCCCTCAAACCGACGGGAGGGCTCGATGGCGAAGGCGAAGAAGGGGGCCAAGGCGAAGGCCAAGGCCAAGGTGACCACGAGGAAGGCCGCCAAGGCGGCCAAGCCGGCCAGGAAGGCGGCGGCCAAGCGGCGGGCGGCGCCCCGGCCCAGGCCGCCGGCCGCGGCGGCGAAACCAGCCGTGCCGGCCGGGCCCGGCGTCGTCCACTGGGAGATCCAGGCCCGCGACGCGGCGGCGCAGCAGCGGTTCTACGCCGATCTCTTCGGCTGGAACGTCGACGCCGCCAACCCGATGGGCTACGGCATGGTGAAGGGGGCCGGCGGCTCCTCCATCGGCGGCGGCATCGGCAGCACCATGGATGAACCGCGGGCGACGTTCTACGTCTGGGTGCCCAGCATCGACGCGGCGCTGGAGCGGGCGGCCGCGCTCGGCGGGCAGGCGATCATGCCGCGGACCGACCTCGGCATGGTGGTGATGGGGCAGTTCCGGGATCCGGAGGGGAACGTGATCGGGCTGGTCGAAGGAGAGGGCTGAGCGCCGCTACTCGGGGACCTTCACGCCGGCGGCGCGGAAGATCTTGGTCGCCAGCCAGCGCGGGCTGACGTGGTACTGCCCGGCGGCCACCAGCCGGCGCAGCGAGTCGACGCGCGCGGGCGAGCTCACGGGGGCAGCGGCCAGGGGAGCGCCCGACGCACGGACTGCGGACCGCCGGTGCGTCATGTATCTGTTGGTGTCGCTCATACCCACACCATCGGCGGATGTGGCCGCGGCCTTGAGGGGGGAAAACGAAAAGGCGGCGCCGGGCTCGGCACCGCCTTCGAAAGCCCCGGGTTCCGGGTTGTTTAGGCGGCGGCCTCGGCGGCCAGATCGCCCAGCGAGTCGCGCAGCCGGCGGGTCGCCTCGCCGTGGATCTGGCAGACCCGCGACTCGGTGACGCCCAGGACCGAGCCGATCTCCTTGAGGTTCAGGTTGTCGCAGTAGTAGAGCGACAGCACCTGCTGCATCTTCTCGGGCAGGCCGCCGATGCCGGACACCAGGCGGTCGAGCATCTCGCGGCGCGAGGCGAGCTCGAACGGGTCGTCGGCGGTGGCGTCGCCGGTCCGCTCGAGCAGGTCGGGGCCCGCGTCGTCGATCCCCACCACCGACGAGCCGGAGAGCTTCTGCTGGCGGGCGTACAGCTCCTCGACGCCGACGCCCAGGCGCTTGGCGATCTCCTCGTGGTCGGGCGTGCGCCCGAGCTGCGCCTCGAGGCGGCGGGTGGCGTCGCGCAGCTCGTTCGAGAGGCGCCGCATGTCGCGCGAGAGCGTGTCGCGCGAGCGCAGGTCGTCGAGCATGGCGCCCCGGATGCGGAACTCGGCGAAGGCCTCGAAGCGGTCGACGCGCGAGGGGTCGAAGCGCTCGGCCGCCTCCATGAGCCCGATGACGCCCGAGGAGATCAGGTCGTCGATCTCGACGTGCGCGGGGAGCCGGCGCGCCAGGCGGCGGGCCACCTTCTCGATGTAGGGAAAGAACTTGGCGGCGTACTCGTTGCGACGGGCCACCAGGTCCTTCTTGGCCGACTTCTTCGAGGAGCTCTTGGTGGCGGCTTTGCGCTTCGTCGTCGTGGGCATGCTGACTCTTTCAGCACAAGCTGTGCCACGTTCGTGTCGGCGCGACCGCCCGCGCGCCGCGCGGAGTTGCGGGTCCCGGCGGGCGCCGATCGGCGGTCGACCGTCAACCGATTGGCGGTGCGGGCGCCGTGACGCCGTCAACCGGGTGACGGTCTCCGGGATCCCCACGACAGCGGTGCTCGGCGGCGGTGAACGCGCGCGGGGCTCACCGACGGACAGTGTGGGCGTTGTGTTCCTTCAGGCGACGTAACGGCGGCGCAGCTTCTCCACGAGGGTGGTCCGATTGAGGCCCAGGAGCTCGGCGGCGCGGTTCCGGTTGCCGCCGGTCCGCGCCAAAGCCTCGGCGATGAAGCGCTCCTCGAGCTCGGTCAGGAGCACGCGCAGGTCGACGCCGCTGGTCGGCAGCCGGCGCGCCGCCCGCTCGAAGTCGATCACCTGGATGCGTAGGTGGGCGGGGAGGTCCTTCATGACCACCATCCGCGCGCCGGCGGTGACCACCAGCCGCTCGACGAGGTACTCGAGCTCGCGCACGTTCCCCGGCCAGTCGTGCTGCGTGAGGCGGCGCATCACGTCCAGCGCGAACCCGGGGACGCGGCGCCCCTCGCGCGCGTTCACCTGGATCCGGAAGTGCTCGGCCAGCGCGGGGATGTCCTCGCGCCGCTCGCGCAGCGGCGGCAGCTCGATGGCCGTCGGCGCCAGCAGGTCGTAGAGCTCGGCGTCGAAGCGCCCGGCGGCGACCAGCGGCAGCAGGTCGCGGCGGGTGGCGGCGATGATCCGGGCCTCGAGCGGGACCGGGCCGTCGGGGGAGGTCACCGTCCGCTCGCGCAGGGCCCGCGCCAGGCGCTGCTGGACGTGCAGCGGCAGGTCGTCGGCCTCTTCCAGGAAGATAGTCCCGCCCTGCGCGGCGGCCACCCAGCCGGCGCGCGGCCGCTCGTGCCCGGCGGAGACGCCGGCCAGCCGCTCGGGGATGGCCCCCAGGTTGACGGTGACGAACGGCCCGGCGCGGCGGGCGCTGGCGCCGTGGACCAGGCGGGCGATGGTCCCCTTGCCGGTCCCGGTCTCGCCCCGCAGCAGGATGGGGCGGTCGGTCCCGGCCAGCAGGTCGACGCGGGCGAGCGCCTCGCGGATGCCGGGGTGGTCGCCGATCACCGCCGCGCCGCCGGCGGCCCGCCGCTCGGCGCCGTCGACGAGCCGGCGCAGGAGGGCGGTGAGGCGCAGCGGGCAGAACGGCTTGGCCACGATCTCGGCGGCGCCGGCGCGCAGCGCCTCCACGGCCCCGGCGCCGTGCGCGCTCAGCGCCACGGTGGGGACCGGCGGGCGGCAGGCGCGCGCCTTCCAGACCACCGCCGTCCCCTCGGCCTCCGGCAGATCGAGATCGACGAGGCAGAGATCGATCCGCGCCTCGGGTCCGGTCTGGCCGAGCCGGGCGATCGCCTCGGCGGCGCCGGCGCAGAGCACCGCCTCGCCGTCGACG
>DASZVW010000922.1:0-2410 GCA_035546895.1 Polyangia bacterium | reverse complement strand
GAACCGCGGATGAGGCGCGGCCCCTCCCGCGGAGGGCGCGCGCCGCGGCGCCGACGCGGCAGGCCGGTCTCGCCGGCCCGCCGCTCGGACGTCTCGCCTACCAGCCGCCGCCGGCCGGCTTGCCGGCCGCGGGCGCGGGGGCCGCCGGGGCCGCGGGGGCGGCCTCCTGCGTGTGGCAGCCGTAGCAGCCGAAGCCCTTCGGGTTGCTGGGCGTCCACTCGTCGACGTTCAGCAGCGCCGCCATCGCGGGCTTGACCTCGGTCCCCATGAACTTGGCGACCTCCGGCTTCTTCTGCTGCAGCGCCATGAAGCCCTGGCGGTCGGTCGGCGCCGGGAGCTTGGGGAGCTCGGCGTTCGGCATCTTGAACTTGTTCTCGACCGCCTTGTCGCCGTGGCAGGTCGCGCAGCTCATGTCTTTGTACTTCTTGTCGAAGCCGACGAAGAGCTTCTTCATCTCCGGCAGCACCTTCGTCTTCATGTACTTCTTGCGCTGGCTCTCGTTCATCTTCTCCCAGTCGATCTTGGCGCGCGCCGGGAGCTTGGCGGTGGTGGTGCCGTCGATGGCCGGCTTGCCGGCCGGCGCGTCGGCGGCCACCGCGGTGGTGCCGGCGAAGGCGAAGAGTCCGAGGAGCAGAGTGAGCGTCGTCTTCTTCATGTCGGTCCTTTCAGGTTGATCCCGTACTGATGCGACGTATTTACGCCGGTTACAAGCCCTCGGCGAATTTCTGCATTCACCGGCGCGCGAAATGTGTACGGCAACGAACCGTTCGTGCTTCCGTTGATTCGATTCACGGCGCGCGCAACAGCGACGGCGGCCCTCGTTGGGGGCCGAAGTCGACGCTCTGGAGGTCGACGGTCACGTTCGTCATTCGCTTCAGCGGATAGATGACGCGCCCGTGGGCGAGGTCGATGCCGACGGCCGGGAGCGGCGGCACCCGGTAGGCGCTGATGCGTACGCGGTAGCAGGCCAGCGCGGGTCGGACGTCGGCGGCGACGGGGCGGCCATCGCCGGCGGCGCGGAAGGAATCGAGCGCCAGGGCGTCGAGCGCGGCGTTCCCCGACGAGCGGCGGAGGGTCGCCACCACGGCGTGGCCGGGGGCGATGCCCAGGCAGACCTCGGCGACGCGCGCCTCGGCGCCCGACGCCGCCTGGCGCTGCGCTTCGTCGATGGCGCCGAGGACGTCGGGCCGCGGGCCGCCGGCCGGATCGTCCGGCCCGCTCGCCGGCCGCACGGGGGCGTACTGGCCGTGGCTCGCGGCGTCGACCGCCCCCAGGTAGCCGCGCGCCCAGCCCTTCACCGACTCGGCGGGACCGAGCGGCAGGCCCTCGGCGATCCGCGTGGCGGCGGGGGTGAGCCGCTCGCGCGCGTCGCGCAGGTAGTCGAACAGCAGCGGGTCGGCCCGACCGGCGCGCACGTTCGCCTCGGCGCCGGCCCGCCGCTCGGCCTGCGCGCGGGCCTCGTCGAGCGAGCGCGGGCGCCGGTCGGGTGGTGGGGCCAGGAGCCGCTCGAGATCCTCGTGCGGATCGCGCGCGACAGCGGCGCGATCCTTGGCGCCGGCGGCGAGCGCGTCGAACGACAGATCGATCGGGCGCGGCGGCGGGGGTGGCCGCTCGGGGACCGCGACGTCCGGCAGAGGCAACGCGGGGCGCGGCGCCGCCGGTGCGGGCGTGGTCGCGTCGCGGTGTCGGCCGCGCATCGTTGGCGATCGATCGGGAGCTGGCGGTGGGGAGCGCTCGGGCGTCGGGGCCGCCGGGCGGTCCTCGGCCTCCACGAGCGCGAGCTCGATCGGCGCGCGCGGCTTCACGACCAGAGGATCGCGGGACGGACGGCGGGCGACGCCACGGAGCACGAGCACCGCCAGCACGAGATGCAAGAGGGCGGACGTCGCCAGCCCCGCCGCGGTTCGCGGACGACGTTTCTCGGACACCAGACCACCGCCGCTCTCTTCCGACCGCGAGAGGCCGCGGCAGGTTGCTCGTCTCAGATCGCGGCGGCGATCTCCTCGACCAGCGCCGGCAGGATCTCGGTCGCTTTCCCGCGCAGGAAATGCCCGCGCGCGCTGGCCGCGGCCAGATCCGAGAAGGCGGTCGGCTCGGGATCGACGACCAGGAAGGGCGCGCCGCGGGCGGCGATCACCTCGCACATGCGGGCGGGGAGGGTGGTGGCGCCGCTGGTCCCCACGACGATCAGGGCGGCTGCCGTCTCCACCGCGCGGAGCGCGCTCGCGTGGCGATACAGCGGCTCGTCGTACGCCTCGTCGAACCAGAGGACGTGCGGGCGCAACCAGGCGCCGCAGGCGCAGCGCAACGCCGCGCGCGCCTCATCGTCGAGCGCGCGCTCCTTCGGCCACCGCTCGGGCAGCGCCGCCGGCAGCGGCCGGATCGGCGGGAGGCAGCCGGCTGCGCAGCG
>DASZVW010000921.1:0-1946 GCA_035546895.1 Polyangia bacterium | reverse complement strand
GCGCCCATCGCGGCGGCGAGGCAGGCAACCAGGGAGAGGGGGCGGCGAATCGAAGCACGCATGCTGGAACCGTACCTCAAGGTATCGGCCATAGACAGGCGGATGGGTGCGTGGTAACTGAGCGGCCTTCCATGTGTTGGCAGCGTCTTCGGCTCGGCTCGATTTTTGTCGCCTCGCTCGTCCTCGCGGGGGCGGCCGGCTGCTCGCAGGGGCTCGGCGGCCGCTGCGTGCAGAACAGCGACTGCTCGAGCGGCCTCTGCTCCACCCCCAGCGAGATCACCGCCGAGGGGGGGCGCTGCATCGCGCCCGGGACCACCGTGGTCGACGCCTCGCAGCCCCCGCAAGACGCCGCTTCGGACGCCGCCGGCGACGCCGGTGACGCCGCGGCGGCCGACGGCGCGGCGCCGGGGCAGGACGCGGCCAGCGGTCAGGACGCGGCCCCGACCCCCGACGCGGCCGGGGGCCACGACGCCGCGTCTGACGGCGCCGCCGATCGCTGAGCGCGGCCGTCGCGCGGCGATCCGCTACACGAAGCGGACTTCGGAGATCTCGTACTCGCGGGTCCCCTTGCCCGTCTTGAGGGAGACCGACTCGCCCTGCTCGCGGCCGATCATGGCGCGCGCGAGCGGCGCCGAGATGGCGATGCGCCCCGCCTTGACGTCGGCCTCGTGGTCGCCGACGACGGTGTAGGTCACCTCCTCGCCGCTGTCGACGTCGGTCAGCTTCACGGTGGCGCCGAACACCACCTTGCTGCCCGAGAGCTTGGCCGGATCGATGACCTCCGCCTGGGCGAGGATGGACTCGATGTCGCGCGACCTGCCCTCGATGAACCCCTGGCGCTCCTTGGCCGCGTGGTACTCGGCGTTCTCCTTGAGATCGCCGTGCGCGCGCGCCTCCTCGATGTCGAGGACGTTCTTGGGACGCTCGACCTCGCGCAGGCGCTTGAGCTCGTCCCTGAGGGCTTGCTGCCCGCGGGGGGTCATCGGGAACTTGGCCATGGCTACGGACCTCCGTGTCCTTGGTATTCCTGCAGCGAGCGCACGCGCATCTTGCCGGCGCGCAGCTCGGCGATGGCGCCGACCGCGGCGCGCGCGGCGGACATCGTCGTGTAGTAGGGGATCCCCTTCAAGAGGGCGTTGCGGCGGATGGGGAAGGAGTCCTTGATCGCCTCGGCGCCCGCGGTGGTGTTGATGACCAGGTGGATGCCGCCGTCGAGGATGCGGTCGACGCAGTGGGGGCGCCCCTCGCGGACCTTGTTGATCCGCTGCACGGCGATCCCCTGCGCCTTGAGGAAGTCGTGCGTCCCCTGCGTGGCCAGCACCTCGAACCCCAGCTCGACCAGCCCCTTGGCCACCGCGGCGGCGTTGGCCTTGTCGTGGTCCTGCACCGAGATGAAGGCGGTCCCCTTGGTCGGCAGGCGGGTGCCGGCGCCGATCTGGCTCTTGCCGAAGGCTGCAGGAAAAGCGTTGTCGATCCCCATCACCTCGCCCGTGGAGCGCATCTCGGGGCCGAGCAGGGTGTCGACGCCCGCGAACTTGGCGAACGGGAAGACCGCCTCCTTGACCGCCACGTGCTGGGGGGTCACCTCGCGGATCCCCATCTCTTTCAGCGTGCGGCCGACGGCGACGCGGGCGGCCACCTTGGCCAGCGGCACGCCGGTCACCTTGGAGACGAACGGCACCGTGCGCGAGGCGCGGGGGTTCACCTCCAGGATGAAGATGCCGCGCCCGTCGCGGGGGACGGCGAACTGGACGTTCATGAGGCCGCGCACGCCGAGCTCGCGCGCCAGCGCGCGGGCCTGCGTCTTGATCGCCTCCACGGTCTCGGGGGCCAGCGAGTGGGGCGGCAGGCAGCAGGCCGAGTCGCCCGAGTGGATGCCGGCCTCCTCGATGTGCTCCATCACGCCGCCCACCACCACGTCGGTCCCGTCGGCCACCACGTCGACG
>DASZVW010000920.1:0-1676 GCA_035546895.1 Polyangia bacterium | reverse complement strand
AGAAAGTCAGAAGTCACCCCGATGAAACACTTCGTCCTCGATACGAACGTTCTCATCCACGATCCGCGCGCCCTGCTGGCCTTCGCCGACAACGAGGTCGTCGTCCCGATCTTCGTGATCGAGGAGATCGACCAGTTCAAGAAGGAGGCCTCGGAGCGCGGGCGGAACGCGCGCGAGGTGGCGCGCATGCTCGACGGCCTGCGGGCCGACGGCGCGCGCCTCTCCGACGGGGCGCCGCTGCCGTCGGGCGGGCGGCTGCGCGTCGCCTCGGCGGCGCGCGCGGTGCCGACCACGCTGCGCGAGAGCCAGATCGCCGACCACCTCATCCTGATGGTGGCGCTCGACGTGCGCGACTACAACAAGGGCGAGCCGACCATCTTCGTCACCAAGGACGTCAACCTCCGCATCCGCGCCGACTCGCTGGGGCTCACCTCGATGGACTTCGAGGGGGAACGGATCGACATCGACGAGCTCTACTCGGGGATGACCGAGCTCCTCACCACCGCCGCCGACGTCGACGCCTTCTACGCGCAGAACACGCTGGCGCTCCCCGACGCCGCCTACAAGGCGAACCAGTACGTCATCCTGCGCGACCGCGACAACCCCTCGCACAGCGCGCTCGGCCGCTACGACGCCGCCGGCAAGAAGCTGGTGCCGCTGCGCAAGCTGCGCGACGGTGTGTGGGGGATCCGCCCGCGCAACAAGGAGCAGCACTGCGCGCTCGACCTGCTGCTCTGCGACGACATCAAGCTGGTCACGTTGATCGGCAAGGCCGGCACCGGCAAGACGATGCTGGCGCTGGCCACCGGCCTGCAGAAGGTGGTCGAGGAGCAGGTCTACAACAAGCTGCTGGTCTCGCGGCCGATCTTTCCGCTGGGCCGCGATGTCGGCTACCTCCCCGGGGACATCGAGGAGAAGCTCAACCCCTGGATGCAGCCGATCTACGACAACGTCGAGTTCCTGATGGGGCTCTCCAAGACCGAGCGC
The DNA here is from genome assembly GCA_035546895.1 of Polyangia bacterium. Taxonomy (GTDB): domain Bacteria; phylum Myxococcota_A; class Polyangia; order Fen-1088; family Fen-1088; genus JADGRB01. The sequence continues at coordinate 689 of DASZVW010000920.1, read as the reverse complement.
AAGAACGGGCGCAGCTACCAGGAGCTGATCGACCTCGGCTACATCGAGATCGAGCCGCTCACCTACATCCGCGGCCGCTCGATCCCCAACCAGTACATCATCGTCGACGAGGCGCAGAACCTGACGCCGCACGAGGTGAAGACCATCATCACCCGCGTCGGCGAGGCGACCAAGGTGGTGCTCACCGGCGACCCCTACCAGATCGACAACCCCTACGTCGACGCCACCTCGAACGGCCTCACCACCGTGGTCGAGAAGTTCAAGGGGGAGCCGATGGCCGGCCACGTCACGCTGTCGAAGGGCGAGCGCTCGCCGCTCGCCGAGCTGGCCTCGAACGTCCTCTAGCGCCGGCGGCCCTCCAGCGCGCAACGCGTCCCAATTGGCGGCGGGCGCGAATCGGCATACAATGCCGGCCGCCGCGGGGCTGTCTGGGCGCGGCGGTCTCGTCCCAACGGAGGGTTCATGCGTCGACTCGGTCTCGTGGTCTCCTTGTCGGTGGTTTTCGCCGCTTACGGCTGTGGATCGTCGGGGGGCGGCGGAACGGGCGGGAGCGGCGGCGGGACCGGGACGGGCGGCGGGAGCGCCACGGGCGGCTCGACGGGGACCGGCGGGAGCGCCACGGGTGGCGCGAAGGGGACCGGCGGCGCCGGTGGCGCGGGCGTGACCGGGACGGGCGGCGGCGCGGGGAC
>DASZVW010000919.1:0-1684 GCA_035546895.1 Polyangia bacterium | reverse complement strand
CTTCATCTCGGGCATCGGCGGCGTCCCCGGCGTCCGCCGGATCAGCTCGAGCCCCTTCTCGCTGACGGGTCCCTCGCCCGCCTCGTCCCGCAGCCGGTTCATGCCCGTCTCTTCTCCGCCAGGTGGTGCTCGCGCACCAGTTTCCAAAACTCTTTGCGGGCGTGGTGCAGGCGGGTCCAGACCGTCGCCAGGGGGATGTCCTGGATGCGCGCGATCTCCTCGCCCGAATAGCCCTCGATCTCGAACAGCACCAGCGTGGTCCGCCGCTTCTCGCTCATCTTGCCGACCAGCTCCTGGAACTGGCGCCGGGTCTCGGCCGTCTCGTAGCTCCGCTCGGGGCTGGGCGCCGTGTTCGGCAGCGCCGTCAGGTCGATCTCGCGCCGCCCCCGCACCAGGTGCTTGAACCAGGCCCGCCGCCGGTGGTCGCGCACGGTGAGCTGGGAGATCCGATACAGCCAGCCGGCCAGGTTGCCCCCGTCGAACTCCCGCAACCGCCGGCGCACGACCAGGAAGATCTCCTGGGCCAGGTCCTCGGTGTCGGCGGCCGGCGCGCCCAGCGCGTACAGCCATTTGACGACGTCGTCGAACCAGTCCTCGTAGACCTCCCGGAAGGAGAGGGGGCCGCGGTCGGAGCGCGCGACCTCGCCTTCCCCCACCACATGGAGGTGCGGCCCGTCGGCCGGGTCGGTCTTTGCCGGGAGGAGCTGCACGTCGCCGTCTCCTATAAAGGGGGGCATGGGCCTGGAACCTTCAAATCCCGGAGTCGCCGCCCAGCCGGTTGACGCTGATCGTCGCGTCATCGACGTAGACCAGGCCGGTCGCGGGGGTGATGTCGTCCGAGGACCCACCGACGCTCCATTCGGTCCAGTCGGTCTCGGCGGTCACCACCCCCTGGGCGTCGAGGATGGGGACGTCGTCCTGCCAGACCTTCAGCTCGCCGGTCGGAGCGGCGGCTTTCCGTAAAAACACCTCGAAGTGGACCCAGCGGCCGACGGGGACGGCCACCGGATTTGGTTGCTGGAGGTCGACGAGGGTGACGTAATTGTAAAGTTGCGCCGTCAAGGAGCCGTCCGGCTGGGAATAGAGGTTGATGTCCCAGGTCGGGAAGACGTTGGCGCCGTCGCCGGTGTGGCTGCCGCGGAAATGAATGATGCTCAGCCAGGAGCCCACGGTGAAGGTGGGGGGGACGTAGAACCAGGCGGCGTAGTAGGCCTCCGTTGGGCTCGGCTGCAGGCGGTAGAAGTAGTTGATCGAGTCCATGCCCGACGACGGCATCACCGTCGCCTTGCCCGCGTAGCGCCCGGTGTGGGCCACGTCGAGCGCGGCGACGGGGGCGACGGCGATGTTCTCCGCGTCGACGCCCCCCTGGCCGTCGGCCGACCACTCGGACACGTCGCCGGGCTCGAAGGTCGCCGACCAGAGCAGGTTGGCGGCCCCGTCGCCGATGCTCCCCAGGTGGACCTGGCGGCCGCACCCGCCCAGCGCGACGCCCGCGATCGCCAGGGCCAAGACCGCGCGCGCGCCCGACATCCCGTCTACGATAGCCGATCGAGGCGGACGCGGTGAGCGCGCTCGGGCTCGGCTGGCTCATCGCGGCACTCCTCGCGCAGGCGGCGCCGGCCGGCCCGGCGCCGGTGGTCTCGATCGCGGTGGAGGCGGCGGGCGCCTGTCCGACCGGCGAGGC
>DASZVW010000918.1:0-6231 GCA_035546895.1 Polyangia bacterium | reverse complement strand
GACGGGCGGCGCCGGCGGCGCGGCTGCGGGCGGCGCTGGCGGCGTCCTCGGGCTCGGCGGGCTCGGCGGCCTCGGCAGCATCTGATCCGCATCGCACGCTGGCCTTTGCATCAAGACGCCCGTCTCGGTCCTCCGAGGCGGGCGTTTTTCATTTCCGGGCCCTGGCGGCGGCGCCGGCGATGGTGACCGCGAAGACGCGGTCCTTGAAGTAGGTGTCGATCGCCTCCTTGGTGAAGAAGAAGACGTCCTGCATCTGGTCGCCGTGCCCCGACAGGCGCTTCCAGTGGGGCAGCGGCCCGAGCTCGACGAGCGGCGCGTAGAAGAACTCGCGCGCGCTCTTGAACAGGATCTCCCAGCGCGCGGTGATCACCTCGACCTGGGTGAGCCCTGCCGCCGACAGCCAGCGGCCGACGGCGGCGGCGTCGGGGAGCGAGGCGAGGTAGCGGTCGAGGGCGGCCAGGTTCTCGCGCCGCCCGTTCTCGCGCAGCACGTCGCGGAAGAGGTCGATGAACTCCGCCCAGCTCCCGCGCAGCGGCGCCGAGATCGCCAGCTCGCCGCCCGGCGCCAGCAGACGGGCCGCCTCGCGCACGGCGGCGCCGGGATCGGCGGCCCCGGCGACGGTGAGGTTCGAGACCACCAGCTCGGCGCTGCGGTCGTCGAGCGGGACGGCCGCGGGGATCTCCGGGGCCGACGCCAGCGCCACCTGCGCGCGGGCGTCGCCCTCGCGCTCGATCCGCGCGCGGGCCTCGGCGACGAAGGCGGGCGCGGCGTCGAACGCCGTCACCTGGGTGTCGAGATCGAACCGGCGCGCCAGCTCCAGCGTGAAGGCGCCGGTCGCGCAGCCGATCTCCACCACCCGGGCGGCGGGACGGCGGGTGATGGCCTGCGCCAGCAGGGCCCCGAACCGCGCCGCGTAGGCGGGGAGGATCTCCGCGTCGTAGAGCTTGGCCAGACGGGCCTGCTTCTCCGCGGGCGTCAGGGCGGATCCTTCTTCCCGGCGGCGGGCGGCTTCCAGCCACGGACCGGGCCGAACGGCCGCTGTTTCCCCTGATAGAGACCGGCGACGTAGCGGACCGCCAGCAGGTAGAGCGCCGAGGAGACGCGGTTGAGCGCGTGCGCCAGGTCGGCGCGCGCGGGCGGCGCGGTGGCCAGCCCCGCCGCGGGCGGGAAGGCGGCCAGCGCGGCCAGCTCCGCCTCGCGGGCGACGGCGCGGGCCAGCGCCAGCTTGGCGATCACCGGCCCCTGGCGCACGTCGGGGTACATGAAGGGGACGCCGTAGAGCTCGTGGGTGTGGTGGGTGGCGTCGCGGATCTGGTCGGCGCTCATCCCCCACAGGGCCGGCGGCGGCACCGGCTGGCCGGTCACCTCGGCGCCCACCAGCGCCCGGGCCAGCTCGAGGATCTCGCCCAGCTCGCCGACCAGCGCGCGGGCGCCGTCGGCGTCGGCCGCCACCTGGGCGTCGAGCAGCGCCGACTGCAAGAGATCGAGCTTGCCGCGGGCGGCGATGCGCGGGTGCGTCTTCGGCACCAGCGAGCGGTCGTCGCGCAGGTGGGTGAGGTGGTCGGGCTTGTCGGCGAAGCGCTCGCCGGTGTCGAGCGCCTGGTACTTCCCGTCGGCGGCGAGCGGCCGCGCGGCGGGCGGGCTCGGGCGGCGTTCGGCGTTGGCGGCGGCGCGCGGATCTCCTGCAGTGGGCAAGGCGCAGACGTCGACGATGGCCGCGGCGAAGGCGCGCGCGGCGGCCTCGCAGGCGGGGAGATCGCCGCTCAGGTAGGCGCCGCCGAAGTTGGTCTCCGACGGGGGGCCGAACCACTTGGCGACCCGCACCCGCGCCGCTTTGCACGCGGCGTCGAGGCCGATCACCGACTCGAGCGGCGGCGCGATCAGGTAGGCGAGCGCGCTGCCGACCCGCACGCCCGCCTGCGCGGCCAGGTAGCGCCCCACCGAGGCGACCACGTGCGGGTAGAAGGCCACCGGCGCCGCGGCGCCCGCCAGCGGCAGGCCGTAGAACCAGGCCTCGTTCTCCAGGTAGGCGAGGCAGGCGGCGAGCGCGGCGTCGATCTCGGCCGGATCGCGCGCGGCGTAGATGCCGATCGACTCGCCGGAGAGCGGGCCCGAGGGGTGCGCGGCGCCGGCGTAGAACGACCTGGCATAGACGACGTCGGCCGGCGAGGCCTTGGTCCCCTGATCGAGCGCGGTGAAGAGGGCGTCATCGGAGGTGGCGGTCACGATCCCCAGCGCCCGGCGGTCGGCGGGGAGATCGAGCACGCGCGCCAGATCCGGCGCGGCGTCGGGGATGGTGCGCACGGCGAGCGCGCGCGGCGGCAGCGGCGGGAGATCGAATTTCACGCCGCGCTAGCCCCCGCTGAGGACGACGCCGGACTTCTTCTCGCGCAGGACGCGCTCGACGGCGGCGGCCACGTCGCGCGCGGCGTCGGCCGGCGGGCGCCCGCGCGGGTTGTTGTTGGAGATCACTTCCCGATCGGCGTCGGTGGCGCCGGCGGCCGGCTGGTAGATGTAATACGCCGACAGCGAGTCGGCGAAGCCGAGGCCGGGGCGCTCGCCGCACACGAACAGCGCCGCCTGCGCGCCGCAGAGGCGCGCGATCTCGTCCATGATCTTCACCCGCGAGCGGCGGACGAAGAAGGCGGGCGCGTGGGCGATCCCGCGCGCCGCCAGCGCCGGCAGGAGCGCGCCGTGGAACGTCCGCAGGTGCTGGTTGATGGCCGCCGCCGAGAGGCCGTCGCCGTAGACGATCACCAGCGTGGGCGACTTGCCGATCCGCTTGCCGAGCTCCGCCCGCGCCTCCTCCGACAGCGTGCGGCCGAGATCGGGGCGCTGCAGGAAGGTCGGCTTGTCGGGCGCCTGCGACGCCAGCTCGAACAACCCCAGCTCGGCGAGCAGCGTCGGATCGACCTCGGAGACGACCGCGTCCTTGGCGGCGGCGTGGTCGGCCCTGAATCGCAGCATGGTGCTGGTCTTGTACCTCGGCCCGGTCCGCCCGACGGCGATCCGCGCCGGGGTCGACCGCAGGATCCCGGGCATGGCGCGCGGGTCGTACGGCTCGCCGACGCCGACGCCGCGATCGGGCGGGATGAGCAGCGCGCCCGCGCTCTCCACCTCGCGCGCCGCCGCGCCCTCGGCGCCCACCTCGCGGGCCAGCGCCTCGCGCACCAGCGCCTCGACGCGGGCGCGGTCGATGGTCTTCCCGGTGGCCGGTTTGTCGCGCGGGTCCATGGTCAACCGAACAGGCTCGGGTCGCCGGCGCGGGCGGTCAGCTTGCCGTCGCGCATGATCTCCATCTCCTCCAGCCAGGCCTCGAACTCCGGCGCCGGGCGGAAACCGAACAGCTGGCGCAACGTCGCGTCGTCGTGGAACGACGTCGATTGATAGTTCAGCATGATGTCGTCGCCCATCGGCAGCCCCATGAAGAAGTTGCACCCCGCCGTGGTCAGCAACATCTCCAGGTTCTCGACGTCGTTCTGATCGGCGTCGGCGTGGTTGGTGTAGCAGGCGTCGCAGCCCATCGAGATGCCGTGCAGCTTCCCCATGAAGTGGTCCTCGAGGCCCGCGCGCGTGATCTGCCGGGCGTCGTACAGGTACTCGGGGCCGATGAAGCCGACCACGGTGTTGACCAGGAAAGGCGCGTAGTGGCGGGCCAGGCCGTAGTTGCGCGCCTCCAGCGTCATCTGGTCGGCCCCCTCGTGCGCGTCGGCCGACAGCGCCGAGCCCTGGCCGGTCTCGAAGTACATCACGTTGGGCCCCTGGCACTGGCCGAGCTTCAGCGTCATCTCGTGCGCCTCGTCGAGCAGCGGCAGCGTGACGCCGAAGCTGCGCAGCGCCTTCTCGGTCCCGGCGATCGACTGGAACATCAGCCCCAGCTGCGCGCCCGCCTCCAGCGCCTTCATCTGCGTCGTCACGTGCGCCAGGCAGCAGTTCTGGGTGGGGACGCGCCACTGGCGGATGAAGTCGCCGCTGGCGTTGAGGATCGCCGCCGTGGTGGCCGGATCGTCGGTGACCGGGTTGATGCCGATGACCGCGTCGCCGGCGCCGTACGAGATCCCCTCGCGCAGCGAGGCCATGATCCCCTCGATCGAATCCGACGGGTGATTCGGCTGCAAGCGGACCGACAGGCGCCCGGGCAGGCCGACCGTGTTCGTGGCGTGGACGACCACCCGGATCTTTCGCGCGGCGTAGACCAGGTCCATGTTGGTCATCAGCTTGGCGCAGGCGGCGATCATCTCGCTCGAGAGGCCGCGCGACAGGCGCAGGAGATCGGCGCCCGTGGTGGTGTCGGCAAGGACGTGCTCGCGCAGCCGGGCGACGGTCCAGGACTTGACGCTGTCGTAGATCGGCCGCTGGAGATCGTCGAGGATGAGCCGCGTGACCGCGTCCTTCTCGGCGGGGACGACCGGGTTCTCGTGCAGCTCGCCCAGCGTCACCTCGGCCAGCACCCGCTTGGCGGCGATCCGCTCCGACACCGTGGCGGCGGCCAGGCCGGCCAGCCGATCGCCCGACTTCTCCTCGTTGGCCTTGGCCAGCACCTCCTTGAGGTCGCGAAAACGATAGGTCGTCCCGCGCAGCGTCGCCGCCAGGTTCATGGCCGCCCCGACGCTAACACGACCGCCCGCCCTAGGTGCGCGTCCGGATGGTGACCGCGCGACCGTGCGCGTCCAGCCCCTCGACCGCGGTCAGCGCGGTGAGGTGGTCGGTCTGGGCGTCGAGCGCGGCGGCGTCGTACTCGATGATCGAGGTGCGCTTGACGAAATCGGCCACGCTGAGCGGGCCGGAGAAGCGGGCGCTGCCGCCGGTCGGCAGCACGTGGCTGGGGCCGGCGATGTAGTCGCCCACCGGCTCGGGGGTGTGCGCCCCGACGAAGATGGCGCCGGCGGTGGTGATGCGCGCCGCCAGCCGGCGCGCGTCGCGCACGGCCAGCTCGGCGTGCTCGGGCGCCAGGCGGTTGATCGCCTCGGCCATCTCGGCCTCGCCATCGACGACGAAGATCGCCCCCTGGCCGCGCAGCGCCTGCTCGGCGATCTCCCGCCGCGGCAGCAGGGCCACCTGGCGCTCCACCTCGGCGGCCACGCGGCGGGCGACCTCGGCGCCGCGCGCCACCAGCACCGGGACGGCCAGCGCGTCGTGCTCGGCCTGGGCCAGCAGATCGGCCGCCACCCAGGCCGGCGCCACGCTGTCGTCGGCGCCGATCACCAGCTCGGTGGGGCCGGCGATCGAATCGATGCCCACGTCGCCGAACACCAGCCGCTTGGCGGCGGCCACGTAGGCGTTGCCGGGGCCGACGATCTTGTCGACGCGGGGGACGCTCTCGGTGCCGTAGGCGAGCGCGGCGATCGCCTGCGCGCCGCCGATCACGAACACCCGCCCCACGCCGGCGAGGCGCGCGGCCAGCAGCGTCTCGGGCGAGGGCCCGGGCGTGACCATCACGATCTCGCGCACGCCGGCCACCTGCGCGGGGATGGCGGTCATGATCACCGTCGAGGGGTAGCGGGCGGTGCCGCCCGGGACGTAGAGGCCGACGCGCGCCAGCGGATCGACGCGGCTGCCGGTGCGGATCGGCCCCTCGTCGATCTCGTACGAGGGGTGGCGCTCGCGCTCGTAGAAGGCGCGCACGCGGGCGGCGGCGTGCTCGAGGGCGGCGCGGACCTCGGCCGAGGCGCGGGCGGCCATGGCGTCCCACTCGGCGGCCGGCAGCTCCAGCGCGCCCAGCTCGCGCTTCTCGAACCGCGCGGTCAGCGCCCGGACCGCCGCGTCGCCGCCGGCGCGCACCTCGGCGATCACCTGGCGCGCCGCCGCGTCGATCTTGTCGGAGACGGAGACGTTGCGGTGGCAGAGCGCCTCCAGGCGGGGGGCGTAGTCGGCGTCGGTCTTCTGGTAGATCCGGAGCATGGCGAGCCGGGCAGCATAGCAGCGCCGGCCCGGCGAGGCGAAGCGCGCTACTTCAGGCCCGGGACGCCGAAGCCGAGGGTCAGGTCGCCGCCTAGGCGGTCGTCGCGCAGCGGGCGCGCCGCGGCCAGCAGCGGCGCCAGGCGGCGGTCGTGGAAGCGGGCGAAGTAGGGCTCGGCCCAGGCGAGATCGGCGCCGCGCGGCGGCCGTCTCAGCTCCTGCGGCGCGCCGGCCGCGGCGGCGAAGGGGGCCGGGTCGGCGAGGCCGGCGATCACCCGGTCGGCCAGCCGCCGGATGGCGCCGCCCCCTTCCTTATAGAGGTCGACGCCGTTG
>DASZVW010000917.1:0-5380 GCA_035546895.1 Polyangia bacterium | reverse complement strand
CGCCGGCGTCGCGGGACGAGCCTCCACCGGCGCGGCCGGCGCGGGCGGCACCGCCCCGCGGGTCGACGCCGCCGCGGGCGGGGCCGCGGGCAGCCGTCCCGTCACCAGCACCGGCGGTCTCCGCGACGCCGGGCCGGTGGTGGTCGACGCCGGGCCCAAGCCGATCCCCGACTTTCCGCCCGACCCCATCATCGACACCGGCGCGCCGGCGAACGCGCCGACGCTCTTCACCACCACGCCGCGGACCACCGGCGCGCCCTGCCTCCTGTCGCCGGAGCCCGGGACGCTGATGCCGCGGAACTGGCTCCGGCCGCTGTTTCAGTACACGCGGGCCGCCGACGAGAACCTGTTCGAGATCACCCTGACCGTCGCCACATTCGCGCACCCGCTGGTCATCTACACCACGTCCATGAGCTACACGCTCCCCGCGAGCCTCTGGGACGGCCTGCGCGTCTCGGTGAACGACCAGCCGATCGCGGTCACGGTCCGCGCCTTGACCCTCTCGGGCACCGGCACCGTGCAGAACCCGCCCTCGCCGCCGGCGACGGCGGACTTCACCGTCGCCCCCGTCGACGCCCCCGGGAAGATCGTCTACTGGGCGCTCCCCAGCGGCGGCGGCGACGGCATCCTGCGCGGCTTCGGCGTCGGCGAGGAGGGGGTCGAGGACGTCCTCACCAGCGGCACCCTGGTGGCGCCCGCGATCGACACCGCGCAGAACGACGGCTGCCTCGGGTGCCACTCGGCCACGCCGGACGGGCTCAGCGTCGGGTTCCAGCTCGGCCCGCACGACAACGGCAGCCCCCACACCTTCTACGACTCCATCGCCCAGATCAGCGGCGCGGCCGCGGGGCAGGTGCCGCCCTACGTGACCGCCGGCCAGCTGGCGGTGATCCGGACGTTGCGCGGCATCCCCGCCTACTCACGCAGCCACTGGACCACCGGCGATCACGTGGTGCTGCTCATGGACGGCAACAACCAGGGGCAGCTCCTGTGGGTGAACCTCGACACCGACGGCGAGCAAGGGACCATCGCCCGGACCGGCGATCCGGGCGGCGCGGCCGAGGCCACCTTCAGCCACGGCGGCACGCAGATCGTCTACGTCTCGGGCACCTCCTTCGCCGACGGCCGGTTCTCGTACGGCCCCGGCGATCTCTACGCGGTCCCCTACGCGGACCGCGCCGGCGGGGCGGCGCAGAAGCTCGGCGGCGCCTCCGATCCCAACTACACCGAGTACTACCCGGCGTTCTCGCCCGACGACGCCTACGTCGCCTTCACCCGCTTCCAGGGGACCGGCGACTCGTACAGCAACCCGCAGGCCGAGGTGTTCGTGGTCCCCGCGGCGGGCGGCACGGCGACGCGCTTCGGCGCCAACGATCCGCCGGCCTGCCAGAGCGGCGCGCAGAGCCCCGGCGTCACCAATGACTGGGCGAAGTGGTCGCCGGAGGCGACCCCCGCCACGAACGGCAAGACCTACTACTGGATCGTCTTCTCCTCCAAGCGGAGCGGACACGCCCAGCTCTACCTGGCGGCGATGACCATCGGCGGCGGCGCCCTCGACGCCGCCTACCCGGCCCTGTACCTCTGGAACCAGCCGTCGACCGACGACAACCACACCCCCTCCTGGGACGATTATCAGATCCCCTCCATCAACATCGGCTACCTTGGCCGGTGAGCCGTGAGACGACGCCAATTCCTGAAGGGCGCGCTGGCCGCCGGCGGCGCGGCCTGCGCGCCCGCCCTGCTCCGCGGTGATCGCGCGCGCGCGGCGGCGGCGGGATCGCGCGCCGCCGACGGGCGCATCGAGATCCGCCTCCACGAGCCGATCGGGCGCATCGCCCCCGAGATCTACGGCCACTTCGTCGAGCACCTGGGGGCCGTCGTCTACGGCGGCGTCTGGGTCGGGGAGCGGTCCAAGATCCCCAACCTGGGCGGCATCCGCCGCTCGCTCGTGGAGGCCCTCCGGCGGCTCAAGCCCGCGATCATCCGCTGGCCGGGCGGCTGCTTCGCCGACAGCTACGACTGGCGCGACGGCGTCGGCCCGCGGGCGCGCCGCCCGCGCCACACCAGCTTCTGGGGCGGCGCGGGCGAGTGGCCGAAGCCGCCGGCCGACGGCCCCGCCAAGTACGAGACCAACGCCTTCGGCACCAACGAGTTCATGCGCCTCTGCCGGCTGGTGGGCGCGCAGCCGTACCTGGCGGTCAACGTGCGCAGCGGCAGCCCGCGCGACTTCATGGACTGGGTCGAGTACTGCAACGGCCCGCCCGGCAGCACCACGCCGGCGGACCTGCGGGTCGGCAGCGGCGAACGGGCGCCGTTCGGCGTGCGCACCTGGGGCGTCGGCAACGAGCCCTGGGGCTGCGGCGGCAACTTCACGCCCGAGGAGTACGCCTCCGAGTTCCGCCGCTTCATCGAGTGGGTGCCCGACGGCGGCGCGCTCTCGTTCGTGGCCGCCGGCTCGAGCGACGACGACCTCGACTGGACCCGGCGCTTCTTCGCCAAGATCGCCGAGCGCCACGGCGTCGGCCGGATCTGGGGCTACAGCCTCCACCACTACGCCTGGAACGTGAGCGGCGGCCGCACGACCGACTGGACGAAGGGGAAGGGAGACGCCGTCAAGTACCCCGACGAGGAGTGGTACGAGCTCCTGCGGGAGGCCGACCGCACGGAGTCCTTCATAGATGCCCACTGGAAGGCGATGGCGGCCTTCGATCCCGCGCACAAGGTCAAGCTGGTGGTCGACGAGTGGGGCGCCTGGTACCGGCCCGGCTCGCAGGTGGACGACACGCACCTGCTCGGCCAGCAGTCGACGATGCGCGACGCCGTGCTGGCCGGGCTGACGCTCGACACGTTCAACCGCCACGCCGACAAGGTGGCGATGGCCAACGTCGCGCAGCTGGTGAACTGCCTGCAGTCGCCGCTCCTCGCCCAGGCCGGCGGCGACAAGTTGATCCTGACGCCCACCTTCCACGTGTTCGAGATGTACGCGCCGCACCAGGGGGCCGAGTCGCTGCGCGCCGAGTTCAGCTCACCGGCGCCGACGTACACCCGCAACGGCAAGCCGGCCACCCTGCGCGGCCTGATGGGCTCGGCCTCCCGCCGGGACAAGCAGCTGGTCTTGACGGTGACGAACCCCGACCTCCACGAGCCGCGCGCGGCGGAGATCGTCCTCGCGGGCGGCTCGGCCGCCGCCGCGGCGGTCCGCTGCACGACGCTGGCGACGGCCGACGTCCACGCGGTCAACACCTTCGAGGAGCCGGATCGGATCCACCCGCGGCAGACCACCGTCGCCATGAACGGCGCCTCGCTGGTCCATGAATTCCCCGCCGCCTCCGTCACGCGGCTGGAGATCACGCTGGCCTGACGCCGCCGCCGCGCGGGCGGGCCGGGCCCTCCCTACTGGATCCCGTAGCGCGACTTCAGCGCCGCTTCCACCGCCGTCCGCTCGCTGACGCTGAGCGCGCGGTCGTAGACCAACTACCTCGGCGAGGACGGCCTCGGACGTCCCGGCGACGCCCGTGTCGTTCGCCGCCCAGAAGTCCTCGAAATCGCCGTCGCCGCGCCTGTGTCGCACGAATGTGCCGACGGCGCCAAATTCCGGGCGATCGGGCGGTGCGGCAGATCTGCCGCGGGTCTAGGTGCCGACGACGATCGTGACCGGCACGTCGAACGCGCCGTCGGTGATCGACTTCGTCGCGCCCCCCGTCAACGTCAACGTCGCGGAGAACGTGCCCGTCGCGTGGACGCCGGCCGTCCCTTGCATGTTGAGCATGAAGCCACAAGACGTCGCGGCGGTGCTGGTCTTCGCTTGCGTGTAGTCGAAGGTGACGCTCAGGCTGTCCAGGGGGACGCACGAATAGCTGCCGCCGATCGCGGCCGGACCGAGCACCGTCGAAACCGAGAAGTCGATGCCGACCGTCGTCGTGGCGGCGACCAAGTTGAACAGCGTGGACAGCGAGGTGTCCTCGAAGGTGGCGACCGCCGAGGTCGCGCACGCCTGCGTCCCGTCGTCGACCCAACTCATCGTCCCGCCGCCGCCCAGGATCGGCTGGCAGCCCAAAACGCCCCCCTCGCCCTTCGCCGCGCCGCTCGACCCACAGCCGCCGGCCGCCAGCGCGAACGCGAGCGCCAGCGCGGTCCATATCCGGTCTCTCAGGTTCATGCCACGGAGGATGCCACGAGAGGCCAACGCCTGGGTGGTGGCATCGTGACGAAATGCGGCGTGCTGGGTTGCTCGTCCTCTACGCGGCGGCGACCGCGATCGCGCTGGGCGGCGCCGGCGACCTGACGATCCGCGCGCTGTTCGACGTGCACAAGCGTTTCCTCGGCGCGGCCGACGTACCCGCGGCGACCACCTCGTTGATCCTCCATTTGCTGCATGCGCTCGGTGGCGGCCTGATCGGCATCGGTGTCGCTTCCTTCGCGTTGGTGCACTTCGCAGTCCGTCGCGGCGAGCGGTGGGCGCTGTGGACGATGCTCGCCGCGGTGGTCGCCTCCGAAGGCGCGAACGCCGCTGGCATGTACGCGGTCGGTTCGTTCTGGTACGTGCCCGTCGCGTACATCGTCCTCACCGCCGTCGGCGTCACACTCCTCGTGGGGGCGAAATCCCAGGCGTAGGGCGACCGGCTCGGCGCGAGGTCGTCAATCCCCGCCGCAGCTCTGCCACACTCACGGCCATGAGGTATTCCCGCGTCTCCTCCGATCGAGACCCGCCGGGGAGTTCGAGCATCGTGTGCCCGGCGTGTGGCGGCCGAGGCTGGACCAGCGATCCGGATCGGCCCGGCCGAGATGGATGAGCCCGCCGAGATGCATCGGCGGGCCCGCTGTGGAGGTCGCTCAGCGGCTCGAGCCCCAGGTCCCTTGAATATCCCGCGTTCTATCCTCTCTCGCCTACGACAAGAATGAAGATCTGCCCCCCTCCACCTGCGTGATCAGATTCAATACGTGGCTCGTCCTGCGAACAAGCGGAAGCCGGTGACCCGAGCCAGGCGGGCGACAGCTCCTGGCTCTCTCGATGAATCGCACCGCAGAATGAGCTTTGGCTGTCCCGACTGTACCGGCACCTTGACGGCGCGGGAGGAGAACCGGGAGGGATTGCTCTCGTTCGTCTGCAAGGTCGGACACGGGTTCTCGGGCGAGAGCCTGGTCAGGAGCAAGGAAGATCAGCTCGAATACGTGCTCTGGTCCGCGGTCGAGACGTTCCACGAGATCGCCGTGCTCCACGAGGAGATGGCGGCACGCGCGCGGGATCGTCGCGCCCCTGATCTTGCACGCGCCTATCGACGTCGGTCGCAGCGGGCCGTCACGCTCGGCGCCGAGCTGCGGCAAATCATCTCTCGGGACGGACCGGCTCTCGTAGGCAATCGGAGAACCTGACGTGCGA
>DASZVW010000916.1:0-1767 GCA_035546895.1 Polyangia bacterium | reverse complement strand
CACGATCTCCACCGCGTTCTCGGCGGCGCCGGGCTGGATCTGCCGCCGCCACTCGCTCACCAGGCGCAGCCGCGCCGGGCTGCCGCCCAGATCGGTCTCCGCCTCGTAGGCCTCGTCGGCCGGGAGGCCCGCGAAGTCGGCCACGTCGAACTCGGGGAAGAGGTCGTCGGCGGCGATCTCCCGCTCGCGCGCCGCCACCGCCTCCTCGAGCTCGCGCCGCCGCTCGGGCGAGTAGTAGGCGTAGAGGCGGAGCGCCGCGTGGCGCGAGGGGAGCCGGTGGTCCCAGTCGATGACCCAGAGCGCGCCGGCGTAGTCGGCCTCGCCGAAGGGGACCAGCGGCGGAATCGCGGCCGCGATCTGGGCGCGCGCGGCGGCCCCTTCGAACAGTCCCTGCTGCGCGAGGCGCGGGTGGACCCGCATCTCGGATCTGAGGACGTCGCGCAGGTCGAGCGCCATGAAGCGCCCGATATTACGTCCTCGGGCCCGCGGCGCCTAGCGCTCCGCCCCATTTTGTCGACGGGCGCGATCCCACGGGCGCGGGATCGCCGATACTGGCGGCCGTGAGATCCGCGCGCCTCGACTGGGAACCGGCCGAAAACGCCCTGGCCGCCGTCACGCGGGCCGCGGCGGCGCGCGGGACGCTGCTCGATCTCACCGAGACGAACCCGACGCGCGTCGGGCTCCCCTACCCCCAGGCGGCGCTGGCGGCCGCGCTGGCCCGGGCGCCGTTCGCCGCTTACGAGCCGGCCCCGCTGGGGCTGCCCGCCGCCCGGGCCGCGGTGGCGGCCGACTACGCGCGCGCCGGCGTGACCGTCGATCCGGCGCGCGTGGTGCTCACCGCCAGCTCCAGCGAGTCGTACGGCTTCCTGTTCAAGCTCTGCTGCGATCCCGGCGACGCGGTGCTGGTCCCGGAGCCGAGCTACCCGCTGTTCGAGTACCTGACGCGGCTCGAAGGGGCGGCGCCGATCGGGTACCGGCTGGCGTTCGATGGCGTCTGGCACGTCGACTTCGGCAGCCTCGACGACGCGCTCGCGGCCGCGCGCCGGGCCGGCCGCCGCACGCGCGCGATCGTGGTCGTCAACCCGAACAACCCCACCGGCTCCTTCCTGAAGCGCGAGGAGCTCGGGCGCCTGGCCGCGCTGGCGGCGCGCGAGGCGCTGGCGCTCGTCTCGGACGAGGTCTTCGCCCCCTACCCGTTCGGTCCCGATCGGGCGCGGATCGTCACCGCCGCCGTCGACGCGGCGGCCGCCGAGGCGCCCGCGGTCTTCAGCCTCGGGGGGCTCTCCAAGGCCTGCGGGCTGCCGCAGCTCAAGCTCGGCTGGATCGTCGCCGGCGGGCGGGAGGCGGCCCGCTCGCTCGCCGCGCTGGAGCTCATCGCCGACAGCTACCTCTCGGTGGCCACGCCGGTGCAGGCGGCGCTCCCCGACCTGCTGGCGCTGGGGGCCGAGGTGCGGGAGGCGATCGCCGCCCGCGTGGCCGGCAACCGCGCCGCGCTGGCCGCCGCGCTGCCGGCCGCGGCGGGCTGCACGCTGCTCCCGGCCGAGGGGGGCTGGTCGGCGATCGTGCGCCTCCCGGCCAGCCGCAGCGACGAGGCCTGGGCCGCCGGACTGGCGACCGAGGCCGGCGTGCTGGTGCAGCCCGGCTACTTCTTCGACCTCGCCGGCGGCACCTTCCTGGTCGTGAGCCTCCTCCCCGCCCCCGAGGTCTTCGCCGCCGCGCTGGCGCGACTTGTCGCGCACGTGGCGGAGGTCCTGCGATAATCGCCCC
>DASZVW010000915.1:0-4483 GCA_035546895.1 Polyangia bacterium | reverse complement strand
CGGCGGGCGCGATCTCGGCGGCCACCCGCGCGCCGAGCTCGGCCGCGCTGGGCAGCCCGGCGGCGCGCGCCCCTGGCAGCCGCGCCAGCAGCTCCGCGTCGGGGCGGGCGAGATCGTCGGCGCCGAGCCCCAGCTCGCCGAGCCGCCGGCGGGTGTGCGGGTCGAGGCAGCGGAACCGCGCGCGCGGAACGATGAGCGGCATGTCCAGCTGGAAGTGCTGGTAGAGCACGGCGGCCTGCGCGAAGTAGCTGACCTCCGCCGGGCCGCCCACGTAGGCCGCGGTCGGCAGCAGGGTGTCCTGCACGATCGGCCGCAGCAGCGCCGAGGTGGAGAAGCGGAGCGGATCGCGCGCCAGCGCGCCCTCGATCTCGCCGGGCGTGAAGGCCGCCTCGCAGCCGGCCAGGCGCCAGGGGGCGGCGGCGTCGGTGGGGCGCTGGAGCCGGTAGCGGGGGCCGGTCGCGGCGTCGCGGTGGCCGAACACCAGCGCGCAGCCCGGGCGGGCGGGGATCTGCTCGTCGAAGCCGGCGGCCGCCAGCGCCGCGCGCCGCTCGTCGAGCCGCCGCTCGATGGCCGCCGCGCCGGCCAGCGCCTCCCGGTAGATCGGCGCCGCCAGCGCCGCCACGCGCGCCTCGCGCGGGTCGAGCACCAGCAGCCCCTCCTCGGCGAACAGCGCGGCCAGCACGCCCGCGAAGGCCCCGGCCAGCGAGCGGCCGGCCGTGTAGTGCGCGCGCAGGAGGGCCAGCGTCTCGGCGGCGGCCGGTCCGGGGCCGAGCTGGTCGGCGAGCGCGTCGAGCAGCGGCGCCACCTCGGCGGGCAGACGGCGGTGGGCGATGGAGACGCGCGCCTCGGCGGGCGGCTCGGTCGGCAGCGCCAGCGCGATCGGCCGGCCGTCGCCGTGGCCGGCGACGGTCGCCGCGGCGATCTCGGCGAAGTCGTGGTCCTCGGTCTGCAACCAGAACAGGGGAACGCAGCGCACGCCCGCCTCGGCCGACAGCGCACGGGCCACCGCCACCGCCGAGGCCGCCTTGTAGAAGCCGTAGAGCGGCCCCAGGAACAGCCCCACCTGCTGGCCGGTGGCGACCACCGCGGTCCCGCCGGCGGCGAGCGCCTCCAGGTTCTCCTCGCGCGCGCGGCTCGGCGGCAGGGCGGCCTGCTGGGCGCGCAGCACGGCGACCAGCTCGGCGGGCGCGCGGCGCGCGGCGGCGCGCCGGGTGCGGGCGATCCGGTCGTCCCCCGACCGGAAGTCGAGCGGCAGGAACGTGCGCGCGATCGCCTCGCCGGCGAGGTACGAACTTTCGAATCCGCGGGGCACGAAGGGCATCAACTATACTCGCTCGCATCGCCCTCGCCCGTCGCCTCGAACGCCCCATGCAACATCGCGCCTCCGCCCTTATCCTTCCGGCTCTCCTCTCGCTCGCCATGGCTCAAAGCTTCGCCCTCGCGGCCGGCCCGCCGCCGCAGCCCGACGCCGCCCGCATCGCCCTCGACCTCCGCAAGCTGGGGGTGGCCGGCAGCGTCCTCTACGTCGCCGCCCACCCCGACGACGAGAACACCGCGCTGCTGGCCTACCTGGCCAACGGCCTCCACGTCCGCGCCGCCTACCTCTCGCTCACCCGCGGCGACGGCGGCCAGAACCTGATCGGCGCCGAGCAGGGGCCGGCGCTGGGCCTCATCCGGACGCAGGAGCTGCTGGCCGCCCGCCGGATCGACGGCGCCGAGCAGTTCTTCACCCGCGCGCGCGACTTCGGCTTCTCGAAGAACCCCCAGGAGACGCTGCGGATCTGGGGGAAGGAGGCGGTGCTGGCCGACGTGGTGGCGGTCATCCGCAAGTTCCGCCCCGACGTCATCGTGACCCGCTTCTCGCCCGAGCCGGCGGAGACGCACGGCCACCACACCGCCTCGGCGATGCTGGCGCTGGAGGCGTTCCACGCCGCGGCCGATCCCAAGTTCCACCCCGAGCAGCTCACCGGCGGCGTCACCCCCTGGCAGGCGCGGCGGATCTTCTGGAACCGGTCGTCGTTCTTCCTCAAGCCGAGCGACGACCTGAGCCACGACGTCAAGCTGGACGTCGACGGGTATAGCCCGCTGCTCGGCGAGTCGTACGGCGAGCTGGCCGCCGACGGCCGCAGCATGCACAAGAGCCAGGGGTTCGGCGTGGCCCGCAACCGCGCCCCGACGCTGGAGTACTTCCACCTCCTGGCCGCGGCCGACGCGAAGGAGATGAGCGCCGCCCAGCCGCCGGCCACGATCTTCACCGGGATCGACGTCGGCCTCGGGCGCTTCAAGGGGACGGCGCGGCTGCGCGGGCTGGTCGAGAAGGCGATCGCGCGGTTCGAGGCGGCGGCGCCCGAGAGGTCGATCCCCGCGCTGGCCGAGATCGACGCCGCGCTGGCCGAGATCCCCGACGCCGGCTGGCGGGCCGAGAAGCAGCGCCAGGTGCGCGACCTCATCGCCGCCTGCGCCGGGCTGTTCTTCGACGCCACCGCCGCCGACTATCGGGCGGCGCCGGGGGGGACGATCGAGGTGACCGCCACCGCGCTCGATCGGGCGCCGGTGACGGTGACCCTGGACGAGGTCCGGCTGCCGTTCGAGCCCTCGGCGCGCCCGATCGGGAAGGCGCTGGAGAAGCCGCCGGGGAAAGAAGGGAAGGACGGGGCGGCCAAGGCGTTCGAGCTCGAGGCCAGCGTCACCTTGCCGCGCGACCTGCCGCCCACCACGCCCTACTGGCTGGAGACGCCGCCCGACGCCGGCCTCTACCACGCCGATCCGGCCTTCATCGGGCTGCCCGAGCGGGCCTCGCCGGTGGAGGTGACGTTCGCCTACACCATCGACGGCCGCAAGCTCACCACCACGCGCGCGGTCAGCTACAAGTGGACCGACCCGGTGATGGGCGAGCGCTATCGCCCGTTCGAGGTGACGCCCGCGGTGTCGGTGTCGCCGTCGACGAACGCGCTGCTGTTCGCCAGCGCCGCGCCGCAGGCGCTGGAGGTGCGTCTCACCGCCGGGGCGGCGTCGGTCTCCGGCGTGCTCCGGCCGGAGGCGCCGGCCGGCTGGGCCGTCGAGCCCGCTTCGGCGCCGTTCGCGCTCGGCGCGGTGGGGAGCGAGACGACGCTGGCGTTCCACGTCCACCCGAATGCCGCCGGCGGGCGCTGGCCGGCCGCCGGGACGCTGCGCGCGGTGGCCGAGGTGGGCGGCGCGCGCTTCTCGCAGGGGGTGGTCCGGATCGAGCACCCGCACATCCCGGTGCAGACCTACCTGGCCGACGCCGAGGTGCGGCTGACGCCGATCGATCTGAAGCTAGGGGTGACGAAGATCGGCTACCTCCCCGGGCCGGGCGACGAGGTGCCGGCCAGCCTGCGCCGGGTCGGCTACGACGTGACGTTGCTCAATGACGCCGCGCTGGCGGCAGGCGCCGGCGCGCTGGCGCGGTTCGACGCCGTGGTGGTCGGCGTGCGGGCCTTCAACACCAGCGAGCGGCTGCGCGCCGCGCACGCGGTGCTGATGGCCTACGTGCAGGCCGGCGGCACGCTGGTGGTCCAGTACAACACCAACAACCGGATCGCGCCGCTCACGGCGCCGCTCGGCCCCTGGCCGTTCGAGATCGGCGGCAAGCGGGTCACCGACGAGACCGCGCCGGTCACCTTCGCCATCCCCGGCCACCCGGCGCTCACGGTGCCGAACGCCATCGACGCGCGCGACTTCGAGGGGTGGATCCAGGAGCGCGGGCTCTACTTCGCCGACAAGTTCGACGCCGCCCACTACCAGGCGCCGCTGCGGATGAACGATCCGGGCGAGCCGCCGCAGGCGGGGAGCCTGCTGTGGGCCGCGTACGGCAAGGGGACCTTCGTCTACACCGGGCTGGCGTTCTTCCGCGAGCTCCCGGCGGGGGTGCCGGGCGCCTACCGGCTGTTCGCCAACCTCTTGGCCGGCGGCCACCGGGCCGGCGCGGCGCGCTGACATGGGCGAGGAGGCCGAGACCGCGCCCCGGCGCGCCGAGCTGGACGACGCGCCGCCGTTCCTGAGCTGGCGCGCGATCTACCTCCTCGTCCTCGGCGCGCTGGCGGTGGAGGTGGCGCTCGGCGCGGCGCTGACCGCGGTCGTCCGGTGAGCGCGCTCGACTGGGCGGTCCTGGGCGGGACGCTGGCGCTCATCGTCGCCTACGGGCTCTGGAAGACGCGCGGCCCGTCGGACATGGCCGACTACGTCCACGGCGGCTACCGCGACCGCTGGCTGACCATCGGCCTCGCCGTGATGGCCACCCAGGCCTCGGCGATCACCTTCCTCTCCATGCCGGGCCAGGCCTACGAGGACGGGATGCGCTTCCTGCAGTTCTACTTCGGGCTGCCGGTGGCGATGGTGATACTGTCCGTCGCCTTCATCCCGCGCTTCTACCGGCTGCGGGTGCTGACCGCCTACGAATACCTGGAGACGCGCTTCGACCTCAAGACGCGCCAACTGGCGGCGTTCCTGTTCCTGCTCCAGC
>DASZVW010000914.1:0-2247 GCA_035546895.1 Polyangia bacterium | reverse complement strand
CGGGGCGGCGTCCGGGCGGCCGGCCGGCGCGTCGGGCGAGGCGTCGCGCGCGCTGCCACCGTCGGGCGCGGGCGCGGCGGTGCAGACGTCGGGCGCCCACTGGCCCATGCCGGCGCGGGTCAGGCAGTCGCTCTCGCACACCGCGGAGACGCAGGCGGCGATGGCGCCCACGCTGGCGACTCCCGGAGCGTCGGGATCGCCGCCGAAGCTGACCAGCGGCTGCCAGGTCATTCCCTCGTCGTCCGAGGTGCCGACGGCGTAGCCGTCCATGTAGTTGTCGGCCACGCCGTAGAGCCGCGTCCCGCGCGCGGCGAGGGCGCGCAGGTGCGGCGGCGCCGGGAGCGGCTGGAACGTCATCCCGCCGTCGGCGGAGCGAAAGGCGACCGGGTCCTGGCCGCTGGTTCCGCCGGCGATCAGGTCGCCGTTCGGCAGGCGGGCGAAGGCGCTCACCACGCCGCCCGCGAACGTCAGCCGCGGCGTCACCGTGGCGCCGCCGTCGGCGGTCGCCGCCACCACCTCGCCGGCGGCGCCGCCGCTCACCCGCAGGAGGACCGTGGCCGCGTCCTGGGGATCGACGGCGATGATGCGCAGGTTGGCGACGCCGGGGCCGAGCCCGGCGGAGAGATCGTGGAGCTGCCAGTGGGCGCCGCCGTCGGTCGAGCGGGCCAGCTCGGGGACCGCGCCGCCGTCGCCCGCGGCGAGCAGGCTGAGATAGACGGTGTCGGGATCGGCGCGCGCAGACTCCACGCCGGTCAGCTGGTCGGCGGTCGCGTAGAGCCGCGACCCGAACGTGGCGCCGCCGTCGGCCGAGGCCCAGGCCTCGTACGTCGAGCCCGCGTCGCCCGCGCGCGTGAGCAGCGCCAGCACGCGCTGGGCGTCGGTCGGGTCGGGGAAGGCGTCGAGGACGGGGACGCCGGCGAGCCCGCCCGCCGCCACCTGCCAGGAGCAGGTCGCGTCGTCGGAGTAGACCAGCGCTCCGGTTCCGCCGGCGCGCGCGCTGGCGTAGATCCGGTCGAGCGGCGGCGCCCCCATCTGGTAGTGGCTGCCGAAGGCGTCATTGGCCTGCTCGCAGGTCCAGCTCCAGGTCCGCCCGCCGTCGGTGGAGAGCACGACGCCGAAGTTGGTCCCCAGCACGATCTCGTCGGGGAGCGCGTCGGGGACCATGATGCTGTCCGAGTCCGGGAAGGCGCCGTCCGCGTGGACGGCGCTCGCCGGGAGCAGCACCGCCGCGGCCAGCGTCGCCGCGGACGACCAGCGAGGGATCATCGGGTTTAGTAGAACAAATACACCCACCAGTTGTGCATGGGGCTGCCGTCGGCGGCGGTGGCGGTGTTGCCCAGGCCGGGCATGCTGCCGAAGATGTAGGTCGGCTGCACGGCGCCGCAGTCGCTGGCCACGCCGTTGGCGTAGTTGTCGAACCCGTTGTCCTGGCGGGTCTCACCGTACTTGGTGGCGATCATGGCGTTGGTGTACGGCGTGGTCAGGTCCTTCCCGCCGGTCCCGTTATGGAGGCCGTAGTTTTCACAGGACGTGAGGACGTTGGTGTCGCCGGCGGTCACGTACTGCGTGGTCGCGTTGGCGGGGAAGTGGACGTTCCCGCAGCCGGCCGACATGTCCTTGAAGTCGAAGGTCTGGCTGGAGGCCGTCCCGCTCATCGCCTCGACGTCGGGCATCCCGCCGTTCGCCTGCCAGGCGATGCAGACGTCGTTGGTGTAGGGGCAGACGTCGTAGAAGCTGTTGAAGGGGGCGCCGAATCGGGTCCGGAAGTCGAGGTTGAAGAAGGTGAGCGCCACCTTGCCCAGCGCCGGCACCGCCGAGTCGCGCGTGTAGTTCTCGTAGAGGTGCCCGAGCGAGTGCAGGTGGCAGCCCGAGCCGCGCGTGGGGTTGAAGTCCCAGATGCGGGTGGTGACCTTGCAGGTCAGCTTGGTGTTGGCGTCGTGCGAGTTGGGCGAGATGTCCGGGCCGTTCCCCACGGTGACGAACCTGGCGGGCGACACCGCGACGTTCGTCGCGTCGTAGACCATCTTCGACTCCGCCGACTCGCCGAACTTCACCGGGTTCCCCATCGGCCCGTTGGGCGCCGGGTCGGCGACGCTCCCCCAGACCTCGTTGATGATCCCCTTCTCGAACAGCTGGCAAAGCGTCAGGTTGGTGCCCGGGTTGGCCGGGTCGGCGATGCCGATCAGGTCGGCGTAGGCCGGGGTGTTGAGCTGCGCGTAGTCGAGCACGTCCTCGTTGGCGGCGATC
>DASZVW010000913.1:0-2505 GCA_035546895.1 Polyangia bacterium | reverse complement strand
GACGATGGCCGCCAGCGCCAGCGACTTCGACGGCGCCGGCAGCACGATGAGCGCGCCCCCGCCCGCGGCGCCCGCCGCGAGCAGGAGGCCGAGCGCGCGCAGGAGGGTCCGCACCGCCGCTCTCCCCGCCTCAGCTCGGGCGGGTCGTCTCGCCGCGGAAGTCGCGCTGCCGCAGGCCGACCGCGTTGTAGACCCGCAGCTCCTCGGCCTTCCCCTTCACCCGCACCGGCGGCAGCGGCACCGCCGCCACCACGTCCTGCACCTTCCGGTAGGTGGCGTCGGAGAGGATGATCTGCCCCGCCTGCGCCACGCTGCAGAGGCGCGAGGCGGTGTTTACCGCGTCGCCGATGGCGGTGTACTGCAGCGCGCGCGAGCTGCCGATGGCGCCGGTGACCACGGTGCCGGTGTTGATGCCGATGCCGATGTTGATCTCGTTCTGCCCCTCGGCGGCGCGCGTGCGGTTGAACTCGGAGAGGACGCGCATCATGTCGAGCGCGCACTGGACCGCCTTGAGCTCGGCGTTCTGCATCGCCACCGGCGCGCCGAACAGGGCGATCACCTCGTCGCCCACGAACTTGTCCAGCGTCCCCTCGTACTTGAAGATCACGTCCACCATCAGCTCGAAGTACTCGTTGAGCATGCGGACGATCTCCTGCGGCTCGCGCCGCTCGCTCATCGAGGTGAAGCCCCGGATGTCGGAGAACAGCAGCGTGATCTCCGAGAGCGCGCCCCCCTTCTCGAGCTGCAGCTTCCCCTGCACCACCTGATCGACCAGGTTGGGCGACAGCAGGCGCTGGAACTGCGCGCGCGTCTTGGCCTCCTGCTCGATCTTGCGCGCCAGCTCCGAGTTGTGGATGGCGACGGCCGCCTGGCTGGCGATGCCGCCGAAGATCTGCAGGTCCTTCTCGGTGAAGGCGTTGGTGGCGATCATCGAGTCGAGGTGCATGATCCCCAGCAGCTCGTCGCGGTGGATGAGCGGCACCGTCATCGTCGAGCGGATCCCCTGCATGATGACCGAGTGGGCGGCCGAGAACCGGCTGTCCATGGTGGCGTCCGAGGACAGCACCGACGCCTTGTTGGTCACCACCTCGGCGAGGATCGACTTGGAGAGGACGATCTGCTCGTTCTTGCCGTCGCGGGTCTTGGCGATCTTCGGCTGCGGGACCCCGTCCTCCATCAGCAGGATGACGCCGCGGTCGGCGGGGATCAGCTCGAACGCCTTCATGATGATCTGCTCGAGCAGGAGCTCGAGGTTCACCTCCAGGCCGATCGACCGCCCCAGCTCGGTGGCCAGGCGCAGCTTCTCGTAGTCGCGCCGGAGCACCTCCACGTCGAAGATCTCGTGCTCGGGGAGGAACTCGTGCGACGTCGCGGTGGGCGCCTGGATCTTCTGGCGGATGAGCGCCTCGGTGGCCGAGGGCGCGATGGTCACCTTCTGCAGGAGCGAGTCCTGCGCCGACTTCTCCTGGAAGGTCAGCGAGGTGGAGCCGAGCATGATCTCGTCCCCCTCGCGCAGGAGGTGCTCGTGCACCCGCTCGCCGTGGAGAAACGACCCGTTGAGGCTCCCGAGGTCGCGGAACAGGTAGCGCCCGTCGGGCTGCCGCAGCACCTGGGCGTGCTCCTTGGAGACGATCCGGTCCAGGATCTGCAGCGTGTTGTCCGGATGGCGGCCGATGGTGTTGACCGCGCCCAGCTCGTACTCGCGCCGCTGGTCGTTTCCGGTGACGATGATTTTGGCCATGCCGGGCAGACGCCTTGCCGGGCATCATAACCCGCCCCCGGGGCCCGGACGGCAGTAAAGCGCACCGGTTTTCGGAGGGCCGATCGCGGGCGTTCCGAGGCGGGCAGAGGGCAAACAGTAGTAAAGTGGCGGGCGAGAGATCGCGCCATGTCGGCCCTGACGCCAACGCCGTTGCCGAAGCCACGCGCCGACGAGGTGACGCAGCCGAGCCTGGCGCCGGGGATGGCGGTCGACGACGCGCGCCGCGGGCTGGCCCGCTCGCCGGCGCAGTGGGAGGCGGAGGCGCTGGCGCTGGTCGAGGAGGCCGACGCGCGCGAGGGTGTGGCCGCCGGGGCCCTGCGCTACGCGGCGGCGCGGCTGTTCGAGGAGGGGGTGGGGGACGTGGCGGCGGCGATGGACCACCTGCGGCTGGCCATCGACGAGGGGGGCGAGTCGACCTTCGCGCCGGTGCTGCGGGCGCTGCGCCTGCACGCCATCGAGACGGGGAGCACCTGGACGGCGCTCGATCTCCTCGACGCCGAGCAGAAGCGGGCCGCGGAGGCGGGCGCGCGCGTCGAGCTGGCGGTCGAGAAGGCCTACCTCCTCGAGCATCGGCTGGAGGCGCCGGCGCCGGCCCGGGCCCTGCTGGAGGCGGCCCTGACCGAGCAGCCCGGTCACGCGGCGGCGCTGCTGGCGCTGGAGGAGAGCGCGCTCGGCGGGGTGGGGCGCGGCGAGGCGGGCGACGCCGCGCTCCTGCAGTCGGTCCTCGAGCGGCGGCTGGGGGC
>DASZVW010000912.1:0-3852 GCA_035546895.1 Polyangia bacterium | reverse complement strand
CCCTGCGCGGCCGGATCGCGCCCGCCCAGCAAGACCGGATCTCCGTCGCCGGCTGGACCGCTGGCGACCTCCGCGCCGCGCTCGCCGGCGCCGACGTCCTGGTCTCCGCCGTCCCCGCCGCCGCCTGGGCCCCCAACGACGCCCGCGCCGGCCTCGCCGCCCTCCCCCGCGCCGCCGCCGTGCTGGAGATGGCCTATGGCGCGGCCACTCCCCTGGCCGGCGACGCCCGCGCCCGCACTGCCCGCTACGCCGACGGCCTCGGCATGCTGGTCCACCAGGCGGCCCGAGCCATCGAGCTCGCCCTCGGCCGCCCACCTCCGCTGCCGCCCCTCGTCGACGCCGTCCGGGCCCGCTGAAACGTTCGCGCCCGGCCTGGAATCCGGATAGTCTGAGGGCCGAGCGGGACCTCATGAACCACCAAGCGCGCTGCCCGCTCTGCTCGACCCCCACCTCGGAGGTCCTGTTCCACCTGCGGAACTCGCCCGTCCTCCAGAACAAGCTGCTTCCGACGAGCGAGGAGGCCGTCGCGGTCTCCCGTAAGGACATCACCTACTACCACTGCGACCGCTGCCACTTCGCGTTCAACCCCGCCTTCGATCGAGCGCGCGTCGACTATCGCGGCTACTACAACAACCAGACCGAGTCGGCGATCTACCGCCAGGGCCTGGAGGCGCTGGCGAACCGGCTGGCCGTCCTCTGCGAGCTCGGCCCCGAGAGCACGATCCTCGAGATCGGCGCCGGCAACGGCTACTTCCTCTCCCGCCTCAAGGCGATCACCGGATCGCGATCGGTCCACGGGTTCGATCCCGCCTATCGCGGCGAGCACGGCATGGAGGCGCACATCCAGCGCCGTTACTTCGACGCCGTCGACCTGGGGCCCGCGATCGATCTGCTGGTCGTCCGCCACTGTCTGGAGGGGCTCACCGAGGCCGACTCGGTGAGGCAGCTGTTCCGGGCGATGAACGACCGGTCGCGCATGTACGTCGAGATCACCGACCTCGACCACATCCTCGAGGAGCGGAACCCGTCGCTCCTCTTCCAGGAGTACTACCGGTACTTCTCGGCGCGGTCGATCGACATCGCGCTCCGCCGGGCCGGGTTCCGGGTGATGGAGATCTTCTCCCCGCTGGGGAGCGGCGCGCTGGGGGTGACCGCCAGCCGGGCCCCGATCGCCCCCGCGCTGCGCGACGCCTACCGCAGCCTCGAACAGGCCGTCCGCCGGCACCGGCGGGTGGTGATCTGGGGGATCTCCGGGCGCGCGATCTCGCTGCTGGCCCACATGTCCTGGGACAAGAACGTCGTCGCCTACGGCGTCGACATCGACCCCGCCCGACAGGGGATGTTCGTCCCGGTCACCGGACAGGAGATCCTCTCGCCCGAGCAGGCCAAGCGGTTCGAGCCCGACCTGGTCATCGTCGCCAATGAGATGTACGCGCCGGAGGTCCGGACGCTGATCGGGGAGTCGATCGCCCTGGTGAACCTGCGCGGCGACCGGCTCTGAGGCGCGCGCCTACCAGTACTGGTGGACGTACTCGCGGATGCGGCGGTCGTAGATCTCGCGCACCGCGGCCATCGTCTCGTCGGGGAGCGGCGCCAGCTCGGCGGCGGAGCAGTTCTCGTCGACCTGCGAGGGGCGCTTGCCGCCCGGGATCACGCAGGTGACCGCGTCGTGCATCAGGATCCAGCGGAGCGCGAAGGTGGCCAGCGTGGCCCCCTCGGGGACCAGCGCGCGCAGCTCCTCGACCGCCTCCAGCCCCTTCAGGAACGGGACGCCCGAGAAGGTCTCGCCGCGGTCGAAGGCGGCGCCGTCGCGGTTGAAGCTGCGGTGGTCGTCCTCGGCGAACTTGCTCTTGGGGGTCATCTTCCCCGCCAGCATCCCCGACGACAGCGGCAGCCGCGCCAGGATGCCCACCTTGCGCCGGCGCGCCTCGGCGAAGAAGAGGTCGGCCGGGCGCTGGCGGAAGATGTTGTAGATGAGCTGCACCGACTGCACGCCGGGGTACTCGATCGCCTTCAGCGCCTCCTCGACCCGCTCGACGCTGACGCCGTAGAAGCGGACCTTGCCGGCCTTGACCAGGTCGTCGCAGAGGCCGAACGCCTCGGGGTGGTAGTAGAGGTCGGTGGGCGGGCAGTGGAGCTGCAGCAGGTCGATCGCCTCGGCGCCCAGGTTCTTGAGGCTGCGGTCGACGAATGAGGTCAGGTTCTTCTTGCTGTATCCCTCGACGGTCTGCTTGGGGAGCCGGCGGCCCGCCTTGGTGGCGATGTAGAAGGGGTCCTTGCGCTCCTTGCGCAGGCGCGCCAGCAGGCGCTCGGAGAGGCCGTCGCCGTAGACGTCGGCGGTGTCGAAGAAGTTCACGCCGCGGTCGAGCGCGCGGTGCAGCGCCGCCACCGACTCGTCCTCGGTCACGGCGCCCCAGGTGCCGCCGATGGCCCAGGCGCCGAAGCTCACGGTCGAGACCTGCCAGTCGGTCCGACCCAATGTCCGATACTCCATCACGCGCCGGACCCTAGCACGACCGTCGGGGCGCGTCCCCTAGGTCAGTCGATCGAGCGCCGATTCCACGGCGCCGACGTAGCCGCCGCCGAACAGGTTGACGTGCGCCATCAGCGGGTAGAGCTGGTAGAGCGGTACGCGCGCCTGGTGGCCGTCGGCGAGCGGCGACGCCTCGTCGTAGGCCTCGAACACCCGGGCGCCGAAGCCGCCGAAGAGGCGCATCATCGCCAGATCGATCTCGCGGTGGCCGCCGTAGACCGCCGGGTCGATGAGGCAGGGGGCGCCCCGGTCGTCGCAGAGGAGGTTGCCGCCCCAGAGGTCGCCGTGCAGCCGGGCCGGCGGCTCGGCCGGGCCGCAGAGCTCGTCGAGGGCCGCGAACAGCCGGTCGAAGCCCCGGCGCATGCGCGTCGAGGCCAGCCCCTCGTCGGCGGCGCGGCGGAGCAGCGGCTCGAGCCGGCGCCGCCGGTAGAACTCCGGCCAGCTCGGCGCGGCGGCATTCGCCTGCGGCAGCCAGCCGAGGAAGTTGTCGTGGTCGAGCCCGAAGCCGGGCGCGCCCCGGCGGTGGAGCGCCGCCAGGCCGCGCCCGAGCCGCTCGTCGAAGTCGCGCGCCGGCCGGCCGGCGGCGATCAGCTCGAGCACCAGGAACTGCTCCGCGTCCTCCGGCCGCGTGACGGCGAGGACCTCCGGGACGCGCAGGGCCTCCGCCTCCGCCAGCCAGCGCAGCCCGCGCGCCTCGGCGACGAACATGCCGCGCTGGGCGCGGGCGTTCGTCTTGGCAAACAGGCGCCGCCCGTCCGCCAGCACCACCTGGTAGGCGCGGTTGATGTCGCCGCCGGCGATCTCGCGCGCCGACGCCACCCGGCTCCCCAGCGCCGCCGCCAGCGCCCCCTCGAGCCGGCCGTCCATGGCTACTCCCGGAGCTCGCGTCTCAGCTTCGCCAGAAGCCCCCGGCAGGCCCGCTCGCAGATGTCGAACACCTCGTCGAAGCCGCCCGGGCCGCCGTAGTAGGGGTCGGGGACCTCGGCGTCGGGCGGCGCCTCCGGATCGAAGGAGCGCAAGAGCGCCACCTTGGCCCGGTCGCGGTCGTCGCGCGCCAGCCGGAGCAGCTCCGTCCGGTTGGCGCGGTCCATCGCCAGCACGTGGTCGTAGTCGTCGAAGTCCGCGGGGACGAACTGGCGCGCCACGCCCGAGAGCGGGATGCCGCGCGTCTCGCCGACGGCGCGGCTCCGCTTGTCGCGCGCGTCGCCGACGTGCCAGTCGCCGGTGCCGGCGCTGTCGATGGCGATCTGCCTCTCCAGCCCGGCCTGCTTGACCAGGTGGCGCATCACCGCCTCGGCGGTCGGCGAGCGGCAGATGTT
>DASZVW010000911.1:0-2739 GCA_035546895.1 Polyangia bacterium | reverse complement strand
CGGAGCTCCCGCAGGCCGCCAGGGCCAGCGAGGCGAGACAGCTGATCACCAAGCTCGATCTGCGGGACCGATCGGAAGCGCGCATCGTGATCGGAAATTCCCGTATCGCGCCGTTCGGATCACGTCAGGGAACGGTTTTCGCGGCGCGGCCCCCCGGAATGACCGGGGTCACGGGCGACCGCCGCCGGCGAGCTCCAGGTGGGCGATGTAGGGAAATGGGCTCGGGAGCGGTGCAGGCGCCCGCTTACGAGCGCTCGCCCCGCTGGAGCTGCGACAGGTCGCGGACCGCGCCCCGAGCGGCGCTGGTGGTCATGAGCGCGTAGGCCCGCAGCGCCTCCGAGACCTTGCGGTCGCGGTTCGGGCGCCAGGCGTTCGCGCCGCGCGCCTGCATCGCGGCCCGGCGCCGGTCGAGCGTGGCGGCGTCGACGGCCACGTCGAGGCGGCGGGCCGGGATGTCGATCCGGACGCGATCCCCCTCCTCGATGAGGCCGATGGCGCCGCCCTCCCCCGCCTCGGGCGAGACGTGGCCGATGCTGAGGCCGGAGGTCCCGCCCGAGAAGCGCCCGTCGGTGATGAGCGCGCAGCTCTTGCCGAGCCCCTTCCCCTTGAGGAAGGAGGTCGGATACAGCATCTCCTGCATGCCGGGACCGCCCTTCGGCCCCTCGTAGACGATCACCACCACGTCGCCGGCGCGGATCTGGTCGGCGATGATGGCGTCGCAGGCCGCCTCCTGCGAGTGGAACACGCGGGCCGGCCCCTCGAACTTCCAGATCGAGGCGTCGACGCCGGCGGTCTTCACGATGCAGCCGTCCTCGGCGACGTTGCCGTGGAGCACGGCCAGGCCGCCGTCCTTGCTGTAGGCGTGGGCGGCGTCGCGCACGCAGCCCTTCTCGACGTCGGCGTCGGGCGCGGCGAAGTACTTGTCCTGCGAGAAGGCGACCTTGGTCGGCACGCCGCCCGGGGCGGCCAGCGCCCGCTGGCGCGCCTCGGCGGTCGCGCTCGGGCGGCGGATGTCGTTGGCGTCGATGGCGGCGCCCATCGACGGCGCGTGCACGGTCCGCGCGTCGCGGTGGATGAGGCCCGCGCGGTCCAGCTCGCCGAGGATGGTGAAGATGCCGCCCGCGTGGTGGACGTCCTCGACGTGGTAGCTCGACGACGGGGCCACCTTGCAGATGTTGGGGACCTGGCGCGACAGCCGATCGATGTCGGCCATGGTGAACTTCACCCCCGCCTCGTGGGCGATGGCCAGGATGTGGAGGACGGTGTTGGTCGAGCCGCCCATGGCGATGTCCAGCGCCATGGCGTTCTCGAACGCCGCGAAGGTGGCCACGCTGCGGGGGAGCGCGCCGTCGTCGCCGTCGAGGTAGTGGCGCTTGGCCAGCTCGACGATCCGCTTGCCGGCCGCCTCGAACAGCTCCCAGCGGCGGGCGTGCGTGGCCAGCAGCGTGCCGTTCCCGGGGAGCGCCAGCCCCAGCGCCTCGTTGAGGCAGTTCATGCTGTTGGCCGTGAACATGCCCGAGCAGGAGCCGCAGGTCGGGCAGGCCGAGCGCTCCATCTCCGCCAGCTCGGCGTCGCTCACCTTGGCGTCGGACGAGGCGATCATCGAGTCGATGAGGTCGAGCTTGCGGACCAGCGGCTTGCCGTCGCGGCCGTGCGTCCCCACCAGCTTGCCGGCCTCCATCGGGCCCCCCGAGACGAAGATGGTCGGGATGTCGAGCCGCATGGCGGCCATCAGCATCCCGGGCGTGATCTTGTCGCAGTTGGAGATGCAGACCAGCGCGTCGGCGCAGTGGGCGTTGACCATGTACTCGACGCTGTCGGCGATGAGGTCGCGGCTCGGCAGCGAGTAGAGCATCCCGCCGTGGCCCATGGCGATGCCGTCGTCGATGGCGATGGTGTTGAACTCCACCCCCCAGCCGCCGGCGGCGTCGACCACCGACTTCACGCGCTGGCCGATGTCGTGCAGGTGGACGTGGCCGGGGACGAACTGGGTGAAGCTGTTGGCGATGGCGACGATCGGCTTCTCGAAGTCGGCGTCGGTCATCCCGGTCGCCCGCCACAGCGAGCGCGCCCCGGCCATGTTGCGTCCCTGCGTCGAGGTGCGGCTGCGGTATCCCTTGCTGCTCATCGGTCCAATTTCCTCGACCGCGAGCGTTTCGTCCAGCGGCGAGATTGGCCGCGTCGCGACGTCGCGACGGCCGAGCCGGGCTGCTGGTCCGGCCGTCGCGGTCCGCTCGCCGGTGCCCGACCTAGGGGCCGACCGCCACGGCGGCCGAGCGGCCGATCAGGCGCCCCTGCGCGTCCTCGGCGACCACCGCGACCTGTCGGGCGTCGCCCTGCAGCGTGAGGGCGGTGTCGAGCCCCTGCCAGGCCGCCGAGCCCAGCGGCCAGAGCGCGGGCGCGCGCGCGCCGCCGAACACGATCCAGCGCGCCACCTCGGTGGCGCCGTTCCAGATCGCGTGGACGGTGAGGCTGCCGTCGGGGTTGCGCGTCGCGGTCGCCGCCGGCGGCGCCTCGGGGGTGGCGTGCCACTCGTCCCGGTAGGCCCGGTAGGTGTCCCAGCCGGCGGGGACGCTGGCGTCGAAGAGCAGATCGCCCGCGGCGTCGAACTCCGAGAACCGCCCCGTGGCGCCCCAGCCCACGAAGGTGTGGTCGCCGGCGAGCGCCTGCGCGTTCCCTTGCGAGCCGGCCGAGAGCCCGTCGGGGTGCTCGATCGCGCGCAGGAGGGTCGCGCTGCGC
>DASZVW010000910.1:0-5769 GCA_035546895.1 Polyangia bacterium | reverse complement strand
CGGCCGCCGCGGCCGCCACCGCCAGCGCCGGGATCTCGTCGATGGCCCGCAGCGCCAGCTCGCCCGCCCCGCGCGTCCCGCGCAGCTTGCCGGCGCGCGCGCGCACCCGGCCGACCGGCTCGCCCATCGCGCCGCCGGTGGGCTCGACGGTCAGGTCGGCGCCCATCGCCCGCAGCACGTCGAGCGCCCCGGCGCGGGTCGGGTTGAGGCCGACGTTCTCCACCACCACCTCGCTGCCGGGGACGATCAGCCCGGCCACGAGCAGGAAGGTCGCCGACGACAGATCGCCGGGGATGGTCAGCCGCGCCGCCGCCAGCCGCCCGTTCCAGCCGGTGGGGTCGACGACGATCTCGCCGCCGGGCGCGGTGGTGATCGGCGCGCCCAGGAAGCCGAGCATCCGCTCCGTGTGATCGCGCGAGCGGGCGGGCTCGCACAGCTCGCTCGGCCCGCGCGCCTGCAGCGCCGCCAGGATGAGCGCGCTCTTGAGCTGGGCGCTGGCGACCTTGAGCTGGTGCTTGATCCCGGTGAGCGCGCCGCCGCGCACGCGCAGCGGCGGGTAGACGTCGCCCGGACGCGCCGGATCGCTCCGCCCCTCGATCGCCGCCCCCATCTCGCGCAGCGGCGCCGCCACCCGGCCCATCGGCCGCCGGGTCAGCGAGGCGTCGCCCCGCAGCTCGGTCTCGAACGGCCGCCCGGCCAGCAGACCCATCAGCAAGCGGATGGTGGTCCCCGAGTTGCCGCAGTCGAGCGCCTCGGCGGCCGCGCGCAGCCCGCCGAACCCAACCCCCGCGATGCGCGCCTCCCCCGCCTCGAGCTGGACGTCGACGCCGAGCGCCCGCAGCGCCGCCGCCGTCGACAGGTTGTCGCCCCCCTGCCCGAGCCCGCTGGCCTCGACGACGCCGTCGCAGAGCGCGCCGAACAGGAGCGCCCGGTGGGAGATCGACTTGTCGCCGGGGACCCGGCAGGCGCCGCGCAAGGGCGGCGAGCGGCGGACGCGGAGCGTGGACGACATCGCCCGATCCACTACCACGAGATCAGTGGCGCGCGGCGGCCACCATCTGCAGGACTGCGTTGAGCTTGTCGCCCAGCCCCTCGCGCCGGTCGGCCGGGATCTCCAGACGCCCGTGCACGCGGGTCCCCTCGGCGCCCAGCATCACGCCGTTCAGGATCGACGACAGGCCCAGCAGGCGCACCATGGTGTTCTGCGCGTAGGCGCGGACGGCCAGCGTGCCGGCGGTCGCCGCGGCGACGGCGCTGGCCGGCGTGTCGAGGATCCCCAGCACCTGGGCGTTCAGATCGTCGGCCAGATCGATCCGCGCCGCGCAGAGCGCCAGCCCCGGCGGCAGCTCGAGGAAGCCGGCGGCGCGGCCGCGCATCTGGTCGGTCACGTTGAGGGCGATGAAGGCCGCCGGCCCCGGGTGATCGGCATCGAGCGCCCGCCGCGCGCCCCCCAGCGGGACGGTGCGCGCGTCGGGGACCACCCCCCAGGCGGCGTCGATGGCGCCGCGGACCGACCCCGGATCGCCGGCCACCAGCGTCCGCGGCGTCACCAGCGCCACCGCCCGGTCGCCCCCCTCCCAGAGCCGGCTCTCGCGCCAGCGCCCCTCGGCCGCCCCCGGCGTCGCCGCCAGGAAGGCCGCCGCCACCCGCGCGGGGTCGAACGTCCCCCGCACGATGGTCAGGTTGCGCATGGTGCCGCCCGCCTCGCTCATCACCATCACCAGCCGCTCGGCGTCGGTGAAGACGTCGTAGCCGTAGAGCCGCCGCCCCTCGTCGCGGGCGCCCGAGAGGCCGCTCTCGGTGAGCGCGTGCGACCAGGGAGAGGCGCGCAACGCCGCGAGGTCGAGCTCGGCGACGGCGTCGGCGCTGGCCGGGGCCAGGTTCCACAGATCGCTGTCGTCGGGCGCGGTGCGCGGGCCCTCGCTGGCCGGCGTCTGGGCGCCCGGCTGCTGCGCGAACATGTCGCCGCAGCCGGCGGCGGCCACGGCCGAGAGGGTGAGAGCGACGGCCAGGGCCCAGCCGGACCGGCCGGCGCGCGAACGGGCGATCATCGCCGCCATCGCCGCTAGCCCGGCACGAGGCGATCGCGCCCGCTCTTGCCGGCGTCGAGGAGCTGCTCGATCCGCTTGCCGTCGCCGGCGGCGATGGCGGCGCGCAGCGCCTCGACCTGCCGCAGGTACGCCTCGACGAGCGGCAGCACCTCGGCGCGGTTGTCGAGGAAGATGTCGCGCCACATGACCGGGCTGGAGGCGGCCACGCGGGTGGTGTCGCGCAGGCTGGGGGTCGGCAGCCGCCGCAGCCCCTCGACGACGTCGCCGGAGACCGCCCCCAGCGTGCCGGCCAGCGCGTAGGCCGCCACGTGCGGCAGGTGGCTCCCCGCCCCCAGCACGCGATCGTGGAGGTCGGCGTCCATGCGGACCGGCTCCGCCCCCATGGCGGTCCACAGCCGCTCGACGGTGGCCACCGCCTCGGGGCGGCTCAGCGCCGTCGGGCAGAGGACGCAGCGCTTCCCTTCGAACAGCAGCGGGCTGGCGGCGTCGGGGCCGACCCGCTCGGTCCCGGCGATCGGGTGGCAGGCGACGAAGGCGCCCGCCGGCAGCTTCGGCTCGACCGCGGCGATGGCGGTCGCCTTGACCGACCCCACGTCGATGACGATGGCGCCCGGCGCCAGCGCGCCGGCGATCTCGGCGGCGATCTCGCCGAGGCTGCGCACCGGCGTGGCCAGCACGACCAGCGCCGCCCCCTGGGCCGCCTCGGCCGCGGAGCCGGCGGAGCGATCGATGATCCCCAGCGACTTGGCGCGCTCCAGCTTCTCGCGGGTGCGGCTCCAGGCCACCACCTCGGAGACCGCGCCGGCGGCGCGCGCCGCCAGCGCGACCGAGCCGCCGATCTGGCCGGCGCCCATGACGGCCAGCCGGCCGAGCGCGGGGCCGGACCAGCGCCGCTGCGTGCTCATGCGCGAACCGGGTCGTGCGGGGGGGCCACCGCGGCGAAAGTTACCGGTTGTCGCCCGTAACCGCAACGATAATGGAGCGTAGAATAGGCGGACTCACGGATGAACGGCGGCGCGCACCCCAGCCTCCTCTTCGCGCTCGGCTACGGCGTCCTGACCGCGCTCACGCCCTGCGTGTACCCGATGATCCCGATTACCGTCAGCATCTTCGGGGCCAAGGCCGGCGTGCCGCGCGGGCGGGCGCTGGCGCTGGCGACCGCCTACGTGGTCGGCATCGCCGCGATGTTCGGCGCGCTCGGCACCAGCTTCGGCCTGCTCGGGCACGCCTTCGGCAGCTTCCTCGGCAACCCCTGGGTGATCGTGCCGCTGGCGCTGTTCTTCTTCGCCATGGGCCTCTCGATGTTCGGCGCCTTCGAGGTGGCGCTGCCGTCGGGGCTGCAGGGGCGCCTCTCGCGGGTGGGGGGGCGCGGGTTCGTGGGCGCCTTCGCGATGGGCCTGGTGGCCGGGATCATCGCCGCCCCCTGCACGGGGCCGCCGCTCGCCTCGCTGCTGGCCTACGTGGCGACCACCCGCAACGCCGGCTGGGGGTTCCTGCTGCTGGCGACCTACGGCGCCGGCGTCGGTCTGCCGTTCTGGCTGCTGGCCGGGTTCTCGATGTCGCTGCCGCGCCCGGGGCGCTGGATGGAGTGGGTCAAGAGCGTGTTCGGGATCGCGCTCTTCGCCGCCGCGCTCTACTACCTCAAGAACGTGGTCCCGCCGCTGGCCCGCTTCGGCGCCGGGACCACGCGGTTCGCGCTGGAGATGGCGGCGCTGGTGCTGGTGGGCGTGGGCCTGGGCGCCGTGCACGCCAGCTTCCACGGTCCGGGCGCCGAGCGCGCGCGCAAGGCGCTGGGGGTGGTGCTGGCGACGGTCGGGATCTTCGGCGCCACCAACTACCTGCTGGCGCCCAAGGGGGACGTCCACCTCGCCTGGCTCTCCGACGAGCCGGCCGCGGTGGCCGCCGCGCGGGCCGCCGGGCGCCCGCTGCTGGTCGACTTCGCCGCCAGCTGGTGCCTCCCCTGCCGGGAGTTCGAGGTGAAGGTCTTCTCGCGCCCCGAGGTCGCCACGGCGATGCAGCGCTTCACCCTGCTGCGCATCGACGTCACGCACGAGGACGACGACCCCTCGCTGGGCGCGCTCAAGCGCAAGTACGGCGCCGACACCCTCCCCGCCATCCGCGTCCTCTCGCCGGCGGGCGCGCTGGTCGCCAAGACCGACACCCTGGTCCCCCCCGACCAGTTCCTCGCCCTCCTCTCCCGCGCCTCGCCCTGACCCGAGCGGGCGTCAGTAGCCGAGGTGGAAGGTCAGGGTGCCGAGGCCGAGGAGGTGGTAGCCGGAGGAGTGGCTGGCGACGCCGTTCACCGCGTCGCCGTCGAAGAAGTAGTGGTAGCCGAACGTCGCCTGCGCGCCGACGGCGATGAAGGGGTCGAGGTAGTACTCGTAGCCGACCGTCGCGTTGGCCACCACCCCCTTGGCCGCCACCTGGCTGTCGGTGAGCGGCGGGCTGACCGGCCCGGGCGTGCCGAACCCGAAGCCGCCCGAGATCTCCGGCCTGAGCACGTTCTGACTCTGGCCGTCGGGGAGCTTGGCGTCGCCGAGCGGGATGTCGACCTCCGTCCCCAGGAGGAGCTGGATCAGCGTCCCCGCCGCGCCGTTGCCGTCGAAGGTCTGGAAGAAGTTGGCCTGCACGTCGAAGACGAGCAGCTTGAGCCCGAGGTCGAACCCCACCCCGCCGCCGCGCGTGGTGTTGAAGAAGTCGGGCGTGTTGGGCGTCGTCCCCCAGCCCGCGACCCCGCCGGCGGTGGCGCCCGCGTAGAGGTCGACGAGCCGCGCCTGGGCCGGCCGCGCGGCCAGCAGCGCGCCGAGCGCCAGGGCCGCCAGCAGGGCGCGGCGCCTCATGTCGGCTGCCCCAGCAGCGCCTCGACGCGCTCGCGATCGAACCCCAGCAGCAGCCGGCCGCGCACGTCGATGATCGGGATGCGGTCGGTGGGGATCCCCATCTTGGAGGCCTTCTCTTCCAGCTCTCGCGCGGCCGCCGGGTCGTGCTCGATGTCCTTGTCGGCGAAGGGGATCTTGTGCTCGGCCATGTACGCGCGCGCCGCGCGGCAGGCGCCGCACCAGGAGGTGCCGTAGATGGTCACCACCGGCGTCGTCCCCGGCTTGGCGGTGCCGCCCGGCGGCGTCGGCGGGGGCGCGCCGGCGGCCGGCATCGGCGCCGGAGCCATCTGCTGCGCCGCGAACGGCGACGACTGGCCGCCCGGCATCGCCGCCAGCGCGGCCGTCTCGAACGCCTCGCGCGACATCGCCTTGGCCGCCGACTTCCCCTTGGCCAGCAGCTGGCTCACGTCGGTGACGTAAACGCGGTCGGCGGGCCCCTTCATCTGCTCGTCGGGCTCGATCACCCGCACCAGGCCGCGCGCGTTCTCCGGGATGGTCTCCGGCTTGTCGGTGGTGGAGAAGGTGCCCGCCGGCTCGGCGTAGGTGAAGAGCCAGCGGCCCCCCTTGAGGACCTCGATGGTCGCCGGGGCGCCGGGAGCCGCGGGGGGCGCCTCGGGCGCCGGGCGGTGGCAGGCGGAGACGGCGATCGTGCCCGCGAGCGCGACGAGCACGCGCCCGCGCACGAAGCTTGAACGCATGCCGGCAGTGTAGCAGGCCCGACCGCCTGGTGCGCCCCCGGACAGGCCCCCATCGGGCGGGGCGCCCGATTCAATTGACCGAGACGAGCTCCTCGCCGTCGCGGCCGCAGAAGGTCGCTTCGCTCTCGTAGCGGCGCGAGC
>DASZVW010000909.1:0-2590 GCA_035546895.1 Polyangia bacterium | reverse complement strand
CCGCCAGCGGGTGCTCGCTCGCCCGCTCGACCGCGGCCGCCAGCCGCAGGAGCTCCCCCTCGTCCCCCTCGCCGGTGGCCGCCACCGAGACCAGCTCGGGCCGCCCGGCGGTGAGGGTGCCGGTCTTGTCGACCACCAGCGTGTCGACCTTCTGCAGGACCTCCAGCGCCTCGGCGTTGCGGAACAGCACGCCCGCCGCGGCGGCCTTGCCGGTCGCCACCATGATCGACATCGGCGTCGCCAGCCCCAGCGCGCACGGGCAGGCGATGATGAGGACCGAGACCGCCGCCACCAGGGCGTGCGGCAGCCGCGGCGCCGGCCCCAGCAGCGCCCAGGCCGCGAAGGCCAGCACCGCCACGCCGACCACCGCTGGCACGAACACGCCGGAGACGGCGTCGGCCAGCCGCTGGATGGGGGCCCGGCTCCGCTGCGCCTCCACGACCAGCCGCACGATCTGGCCGAGCAGCGTCTCGCCCCCCACCCGCTCGGCCCGCATGACCAGCGCGCCGGCGCCGTTCACCGTGGCGCCGATCAGGCGGTCGCCCGCCCCCTTGGCGGCGGGGAGCGGCTCGCCGGTGAGCATCGACTCGTCGACGGCGCTCGACCCCTCGAGCACGCGCCCGTCGGCGGGGATCTTCTCGCCGGGGCGCACCCGCAGCCGGTCGCCGGCCCGCACCTCCTCGAGCGCCACCTCCTCGTCGGCGCCGTCGGCGCGCACCCGCAACGCGCGCCGCGGGGCGAGGTCGAGCAGCGCCCGGATCGCCGCCCCGGTGCGCGCGCGGGCGCGGAGCTCGAGCACCTGCCCCAGCAACACCAGCGTCACGATCGCCGCCGCGGGCTCGAAGTAGACCGCCGTCTCGCCCCGCCGGTCGCGCGCCAGCGCCGAGAACAGGTCGGGGAACGCCAGCACCGTCAGGCTGTAGCCGTAGGCGACCGCCACGCCGAGCCCGATCAGCGTGAACATGTTCCAGCGCCGGTTGCCGAGCGAGGCCAGCGCCCGCTCGAAGAAGACCCGTCCGCCCCAGGCCACCACCACGCCGGCCAGCAACGCTTGCGCCCAGGCGACCCAGACGCCGTCGACCCCGGCCATCGCCAGCGCCACCACCGGCACGGTGAGGGCCGCGCTGACCCAAAACCGCCGGCTCAGGTCGGCCAGCTCGGGGTTGGCCGCCGCTCCCGCGACCGGCAGCCGCGGCTCGAGCGCCAGCCCGCACAGCGGGCAGGCGCCCGGGCGCGCGCTGCGCACCTCGGGGTGCATCGGGCAGGTCCAGTCCGACCCGGGCGCCGCCGGCGGCGCCGGCCGCGGGCCGTCGACCGGCGCCAGGAAGGCGCGCGGGTCGGCCTCGAACCTGGCGCGGCACCCCGCGCAGCAGAAGTGATAGGTGCGCCCCTCGAAGCTGGTCCGCTCGGGCGCCTCCGCGGAGACCGTCATCCCGCAGACGGGATCCGTCTCGGAGCGCGCCGCCAGCACCGACAGGCGGTGCGCGGGGCGAATCGGTCCCTGGGCGCCGGAGTGCACGGGCGGCTCTTCGCGGCAGACGATAGCACGCCCCTCACGCGCGAACGCCCTCCCCGCCGTGGGCGGGAAGGGCGCCGTCTCATCCGCGCGCCGCCCGGGCGCGCGCCGTGTCGGTCAGTACTCGAACCCGATCTGACCGCCCACGCCCCAGTTGTTGAGGTTGCCGCCGATCGTCTGGGTCAGGTTGTTGAAGAACGTCTGCCGGTAGGTGAACCGCGCGTCCAGGAACAGCCCCCGATAGGCGAACTCCAGCCCGCCGCCGTACGGCACCGTGAGCACGTCGTCGGACGAGGTGACGTCCGACAGCACCGCGTTGTTGTTGGTCACCGTGTAGTGCGCCCAGCCGACGCCCACGAACCCGAACGGCTCGACCAGCGAGGCCCCGCGGGCGATCGGGATGTTGACGCGCAGGTCACCCTCGGCGCCGTTGGAGATGAGGCGCGAGTCGGAGCTGAAGCCCAGCCCCGAGATGCTGCGCGCGTCGCCGACGTACGCCGCCTCGATCCCCACGAACTGGCGGGTGCCGGCCACCACGCGCACGTTCCAGTACCCGCCGTTGCCGGTGAGGTCCCGGAGCCGATTGTTGGTGAAGTCCTCGAAGCCGCCGCCCACCAGCAACCCGACGCCGACGTGCGGGTAGTGCATCTCCGACGGGTAGGTCCCCTCGGGCGCGCCCGCCATCGGCGGCAGCGGCGCCACCGGGACCGACTCGGTCGTCTGCCCGTTGGGCGGCGGCGGCAGCACGGTCACGTTGCTGGTCGCGTTGCCCGGGCTCTGCGGCTGCGGACCCGGCGTGCCCGGAGGCGGCGTCGCCGCGTTCATGTCGTCCGTCGACGACGCGGGCGGCGGCGTGGTCGCCGTGTCGGTGGTGTTGGGCGCCGTGGTCGCCGGCGCCGTGGTGGTCTCGGTGCTCCCCGGCGTCCCCGCGGTGTCGTTGGTGTTGGGCGCCGTGGTGTCGCCCGTCGAGGTCGTCGACGGCGTCGTCGCGGGCGCCGTCCCCGGCGTTCCCGGATCGTACGTCGCG
Source organism: Polyangia bacterium (assembly GCA_035546895.1). Lineage (GTDB taxonomy): Bacteria > Myxococcota_A > Polyangia > Fen-1088 > Fen-1088 > JADGRB01. The sequence goes on along the minus strand of DASZVW010000909.1, from coordinate 47 downwards.
GGCGGCGGCGAATTCGGCTCCGCGCCGCTGGGCATCGTTTGCGCCCC
>DASZVW010000908.1:0-2255 GCA_035546895.1 Polyangia bacterium | reverse complement strand
GGCGTGTCCCGCCGCGCCGCCACCGACGCCCCCGGTCCCGGTGACGCCGCTGCCGCCGGTGCCGCCCTTGCCGCCCGCGCCGCCGCTCCCCTTCGCGCCACCTGCGCCGCCGCTCCCGGTCGTGCCGCCCGTGCCGCTGGCGCCGCCGGCCCCGCCCGCGCCACCGCTCCCGCACTGTGCGATCTCGGGGTCGACGGTCCCGGTGTCGTCGAGGCCCAGGAACGGCACCACGTAGGTGGCGTCGAACAGCGCGTCCGACGGCCCGTGATCGCCGCCGATCGACTCGAAGGCGTCGAGGACCACGTACCCGCAGGCGTCCTTCCACTGCTGCCGCGTCGCCTGGTGCGTCCCCAGCGTCAGCCCCGTGGTGGTGGTGGTGGGCGCGGTGGCCAGGCCGAGGACGTTGGTCCACTGCTTGATGGCCTCGCCGAAGTTCTTGAAGCTGATGGTCGGGTCGGCGTCGCCGTGGAAGAGCTGCACGCGCGGGCGGTGGCCGGTGTAGCCGGGGTCCATCCCGCGGGCCAGGTCGCCCCAGGCCTGGGCGGTCATGACGTCGTTGCCGCCCGCGCAGGTGCCGCCCCAGTTGCTGGCGGCGCTCCAGCCGTCGGACCAGCACCCGGCGGGGACGCCGGCGAACGACGCGCCCCCCTTGAACACGTCGGGGTAAACCGCCATCAGCGCCTGCGTCATCATGGCCCCCGACGAGTCGCCGGTGGCGTAGACCCGGTTGGCGTTGGCGCCGTACTTGCCGATGGTGTAGGTCACCATCTCGGCGATCGCCTGGGTGTCGCCGCCGCCGTTGTGCGTGAGCGACGCCTTCGAGCCCACGTCCCAGCACTTGGCCGAGCTGGCCGGGTTGGTGGTCTGCGGGAAGATCATGATGAAGCCGTACTTGTCGGCCGCCGCCACGACGCCGCCCCCTTGCGCCTGGCCGAACACCGCCGAGGCGCTCCCGCCGCAGAAGTGCGAGACCACCAGGATGGGCGGCGTGGCGGCCAGCTTGTCGGGCACGTAGATGTACATGCTGATGTAGCTGGGGACGCCGCTGGCCCCCCAGTTGGCGACCGGCTGCAGCGACGCCGCGGCGGCGGGACGGGCGCCGAGCAGCGCCAGCGCGAAGGCGACCGGGAGGACGTGCAGGACGGCGGGTGAACGGGCCATGCGCGTTATTGTCCGGGCCGACGCGGTTTTGTTACGCGCGCTCTGGCAGACTCGGCCCATGGCGACGCTTCATCTGATCGGGGGGAAGCCGGGGGCCGGGAAGTCGACCCTGGCGCGCGAGCTCGGGCGCTCGCTGTCGGCGATCGTTTTTTGCGAGGACCAGTGGCTGGAGACGCTGGGGTTCCAGCTCCGCTCGCTCGAGGACTACCGCCAGGCGGCGCACCGGTGCGGCCAGGTGATCGGCGCGCTGGCGGTCGATCTCTTGCGCCTGGGCGTCTCGGTGGTCCTGGATGTCCCGGCCAACACCGCCGCCTCGCGCGCCTGGGCGCGCGCGCTGTTCGAGGCGGCCGGCGCCGACCACGTCCTGCACTGGCTCGAGGGCTCGGACGCCGCCTGCCTCGACAACGTCCACCGGCGCTACGCCGAGAAGCCGGCCGGCGTCTACTGGGGCCCCGTCTCCGACGAGCAGTTCCAGCGCGTCCTCCCCCACATCGTCCCCCCCGCGCCCGGCGAGGGGTTCAACGTCGTCCGGCGACCGGCGTTCAGGCGCTGACCACGACGGCCTACCGAACCCACCCGACGGCAGGGCCAATCGCTGATTGCAAACGTTGGCGTCCAGGCAAGTGACATTTTGCTGACGCGTTCAACGTTCGCCTGACCGTTCGACGAACGTTCGACGAACGTTCGACGAACATTCGCTGAACGTTCCATGAACGTTCGGCTCAACAATCGTCCAATGGGTCTAAATTAACGCTTCACAAGCTCGGCAAATCGAGCGATGCTCACCGCGCCAACGAAATATCCGCTGTGGGAGGGGGACCTTGCGGCGTAGGGCCTCGGCCGATCCGGCCGGGGAACTCTGTGTTTGTCAGCAGGAGGTCCCCCTTTGCGCGAGATTCTGCTGCTCTTCCTCTGTTCTTTGGCAGGTGTCTTCGCCGCATCTTGCGGTGGCGGCGGCGGTGGTGGCGGCGAAACGGGGACCGGCGGGGAAGCCGGGGCCGGCGCGACGGGGACGGGCGGCGGCGGTGGGGCGAAGGCGACGGGCGGCAGTGGCGGCGGCAATGGCGGCATGAAGGGGACGGGCGGGGCGGCGG
>DASZVW010000907.1:0-1800 GCA_035546895.1 Polyangia bacterium | reverse complement strand
CTACGTGCTGGACGGCGCGATGGAGCACCGGGACAGCATCGGCAACCACGGCCACCTCGGCCCCGGCAGCGTCCAGTGGATGACGGCCGGGCACGGCATCGTCCACTCGGAGATGCCGCAGCAGGAGAAGGGGCGGATGTGGGGCTTCCAGCTCTGGGTGAACCTGCCGGCGGCGAGCAAGATGATCCGGCCGCGCTACCAGGACATCGCGCCCGGGCGGGTGGTGGAGATGGCGGTCGATGACGCGGCGGTGCGGCTGGTGGCGGGCGAGGTCGACGGCCGGCGCGGGCCGGTGGAGGGGATCGTCACCGCGCCCGAGATGCTCGACGTCACCCTGCCGCCGCGCGGATCGATGGCCCGGCCGCTTCCGGCGACCCACAACGCCTTCGTCTACGTCGTCGAGGGGCGGGTCGAGATCGGCGGCGCGCGCACGGCGGTGGCCGCGGGGCAGCTCGCGGTGCTGGGGCCGGGCGAGCGGCTGGCCCTCCGCTCCACCGGCGGCGCGCGGATGCTGTGCCTCGCGGGGCGCCCGCTCGGCGAGCCGGTCGCGCGCTACGGCCCGTTCGTGATGAACACCGAAGCCGAGCTCCGGCAGGCGATCGACGACTACCGCGCCGGCCGGCTGGTCGGCGGCTGACGGGCGGCGGCTCCGGCGCCGTCCTGTCACGGGCAGGTCGCCGTTTGTTTACGACAAATGGGTTGTGAGTTACGCTACAACCCCGATCAAGGAACTATCAGCAGCTCCGATCGTTCCTTTCGCGTAGCTCGGTTCGAGGCTTCGCCCCCAGCCCCTAGAGAAAGGATCCCGGATGATTTTGCGCCAGCGTTCGATGACAGTGCTCTCGTTCGTCGCGGGTTTGTCGGTCTTCGGCCTCACCAGCGCGCAGGCGCAGGACGCCCAGCCGCCAGCGGGCTATCCGCCGCCGCCCGCGGCCGCGCCGGCCGATCCGAACGCGCCGCCGCCCGGCGCCTACCCGGCGGCCCCGCCGCCCGCGGCCTATCCGCCCGGCGCCTATCCGCCGCCCGCCGCGGCCCCGCCGCCTCCGCCCCGGAGCCCGTTCCTGGGGTTGCCCTTCATCGGTGTCCAGTCTCTTCAGGGGGACAGTGGCAAGGGCGCCAGCTCCGGGCTGCGCGTCGGCGGCATCGGCGGGGTGCGCATCAACGAGGAGTTCTCGTTCAACGGTGAGATCGTCTACGACGCCGTCAACGTCGACAATGCCGCCTCGGACGAGTCGGTCTACAACGTCCAGATCGCGGTCGCGCCCTTCTTCCACGCGCCGGTGGCGCCGACCGCAGACGTGGTGGTCGGGCCCAAGCTCGGCTTTGCCCGCTACGGCGCCTCGGCGTCGGACTACGGGTACTCGGTCGACGCGGGCGACAACAGCCTGCTCGTCGGCCTCAACGCGGGCGCGTTCTTCCGCATCTCTCCCATCGTGGCGCTCGGCGGTCTGGTGAGCTTCGACTGGGAGAAGCCGTTGAGCTGCAGCATCAGCATGAACGGCTACTCGCAGTCTTGCGACGTGAGCGGCGCGCAAAGCCTCTACGTGATCTCGGCGGGAGCGGGCGCGCTCTTCTAATCGGACGGAGCCGGAGCGAGCGCGTGCGGGCGTGGGAATTCGCGCCCGCACGCACGTTTCTCCTCTGAACGTGACCGACCGAGCACAGCGCAAGACGGCCTTCGGAGTGGCGGCGCTGGTGTTGGCCGCCGCCTGCGGCCAGATCGACTCCCGCCCCGACGCGGGGGGGACCGGCGGTCGGAGCGACGGCGGTGCGGGGGGGGCGGGCGGCATGCCGGGCCTC
>DASZVW010000906.1:0-4618 GCA_035546895.1 Polyangia bacterium | reverse complement strand
GATCGTCTCGTCGGAGACGTTGTGCGGGTGGAGGATCTTGAGCGCCACCGCGCGCCCGGTGGCGAGCTGCTTGCCGCGGAAGACCGCCCCGAAGCCCCCTTCGCCCACCTTGTCCTCGACGACGTAGCGGTGGTTGAGCGTGCGCCCGATCAGGCTCTCCAGCGGCTGGGCCGCCGGACGCAGCCCCACCGCCGGCCGCGCCGGGAGCGGGGTGGCCGGGGCGATCGACGGCGACGAGGAGACGGCGGCCCCCGGCGGCGGCGCGGGATAGGGGATCGAGCCGGCCGCGGCGACCGGGTGGGGGGCGTTCGGGCCGGGACCGGCGGCCGGCGGCGCGGCGCCCGCCGGGGCGCCCGGGGCGGGCGGCGAGACCCGGATCGTGGAAGCGGCGGCGGAGCTCTTCAGCGCGGCGGCGGCCGCCCGCTGGCTGATGGCGGTGGCGGTGATCGGGCGCCCGCAGGCGCCGCAGAAGCGCGCCCCATCCTCGATCTCCTCATCGCAGTGTGGACAACGAGACATGACCGCCAGCCCTAGGGGAGTGTGACCCGGCCGTCCGACCGCGCCGCCTGGTCGCGCGCGCACTTCATCACGAAGATCCCGCCCGCCGCCGCGGCCACCAGCGCCACCATGAACCAGGCCAGCAGCGAGGGGACGCGGCGCGCCGCCGCCGCCGGCGACTCCCGCCGCGGGAGCCGCGCGCCCCCCGACTCGGTGGCGCCGGTCGTCGTCCCCGCCTTGGTCGGGACGTCGTCCTCGGCGGCCAGGATGCCGGAGGGGAGGCGCTCCTCGACCGTCTCCCGCCCCAGGCTGGGGTCGTCGCGGGGCCCGGTCGACTCGGGGACCGGGTCGTTCCCCGGGTCGTAGCCGACGAAGCCGACCACCTCTTCGGGGCCGGGGGGCTTGAGCGCCTCGCCGTCGAACCGCGCCAGCGTCACCGTGATGTTGTCGGGCCCGTCGCGGTCGAGCGCCTTCTGGATCAGCGCCTCCCCGGCCTTCTGGAGGTCCGGCTCGGTGACCAGCACCGAGAGGATCTCCTCGTCGGTGACCGGCCCGTGCAGGCCGTCCGAGCAGAGCAGGGCCACGTCCCCCTTGCGCAGCGCCACCTGCGACAGCACCACCTCCACGTGCTCCTGGACGCCCAGCGCCTGCAGGATGATGTTGGCGTGCTCGAAGGCCTTGGCCTCCTCGGGCGTCATGGCGCCGGCCTCGATGAGCTGCCAGGCCAACGACTGGTCCTTGGTCACCTGCCCGAGCTTGCCGTCCCGCAGGACGTAGCAGCGCGAATCGCCGATCTGGGCGACCACCAGCGTGTCGTCGACCAGGCCGGCCACGGTGCAGGTGGTCCCCATGCCGCGCTCGCTCTGGTTGTCGCGCGACTGGATGAAGATCCGCTCGTTGGCGCGCTCGACCGCCCGGCGCAGGAGGCGCGCGAAGGCGTCGCGCGGCTGCCCCTCGGCCGTAGAGAGGGCTTCGTAGATGGCGTCGGCCGCCATCTGGGCCGCCACCTCGCCCGCGGCGGCGCCCCCCATCCCGTCGCACACCAGGAGGAGCGCCCCCTTCTCGCCCAGCTTGAAGGTGAAGGGGGCCCGGCCGTCCCCGGCCCGCACGTTGCTGGTGATGTCCGCGACGAGGAAGTTGTCCTCGTTGTGCTCGCGAATCAGCCCGACGTCCGTTTTACCGAAGACCTCGATCGAGATGTCGGGGGGCGTGGGCATCGGGTGGGTGCAGCCTCATCCTATCTCGAACCGCAGCAGCTCGTCTCCCATTCGAATGAGATCGCCGGAATTGAGCCCGTGGGGCCCCCGCAGGCGCAGGAACGTCCCGTTCGAGCTCCCCAGGTCCTCGAGGTGGCCGCGCCCGTTCCGGAAGGCGATCTGCGCGTGCCGGCGGGACATGAACTCGTCGTCCGAGAACACCAGGTCGGCGTTCTCGCGCCCGAGCACGATGTCCGGCCGGGTGAGGTGGAAGACGTCCCGGGTGACCGCCGCCGGGGTGATCTGCCGCAGCCGCGCCCAGGGGGGGCGGACCGGCGTCCCGAACACCACCACCCCGTGCTCCAGCGCCGGCCGCAGGTTCCGCTCGGCGTCGGTCAGGAGCTCGAACTTCAGCACCTGCTTGCCGACCAGCAGGTGGTCGCCGTCCTGCAGGTCGACCGCGCCCCGCAGCCGGACGTAGACGCCGTTGCGGCTCTCGAGCGGCGTCAGCACCCGCCCGGTCAGGCTGGCCACGATCCGCGCGTGTCGGGGCGCCAGGTGCGGGTCCTCGAACAGCAGGTCCCCCTCGGTCCGCCCGACGTCGACCTGGTCGCCCAGCAGGTTGTAGGAGATCCCGTCGGTGCCGTCCCGGTGCACGACCACCAGCCGGAACCCGACCTGCTGCTGCCCGACCCGGATGGCCGCCGCCATCGGGGAGGCCGCCACGCTGGCCTCGACCATCCGGTCGGTCGAGCGGTTGGAGGCGGCGGGGGCGGCGGCGCGCGGCCCCGACCCCTCGGACAACGGTTCCGGGGTCAGCCGAGTCCCACAGAACTGGCAAAAGACGACGTCAGCCCCGTTGGCGTTTCCACAGCGACCGCACTTGATCATGTCGAAGGGGTTTGCAAGGGGCCGAATCCTTTGATAACAGGCGGCCCGGACTCAAGACCCCGCCGGCGCTGCCCCGCGAATCCTCGATTTTCTAAGTGCGTCAACAGATAACAACTTCCGTCGGAAGGGTCAAACGACCCCGGGCCCGGTTTCTTCCGCGCCCGTTCGGCGCGATCGTGGTGATCTCGGCGAGCTTGGCGACCGCCGGTTGCGGGCCGCTCATCGACAAGGCGCCGTTCGCCGTCCGCCCCGACTCGGTCCGCCCGGCCGACCTGCTCGGCCCCTACGACGGCATCGTGCTCGACGCCGACTCCGATCGCCCGGTGGCCGGCGCGACCGTCTCCGCCTCCTGGGCGTTCGAGAACGGGATCGGGTTCCACGCGCCGTCGGGTGCGCGCGAGGTGGTGGTGCAGACCGGCGCCGACGGGCGCTACACGATCCCGCGCCTCGACGACCTGCCGGAGGGGGCCTCGACGCGCATCCGGCGCTTCACGCTGGTGGTCTATCACCGCGGCCACGTCGGCTGGCGCAGCGACCGGGTCTTCCCCGGCCGCACGGTCCGGCGCGACTTCAGCCAGCGCGGCAACCGGGTGCGGCTCGACCGCTGGCAGCCGAGCTACGCGCACGCCCGGCACCTGGTCTTCCTGGGCGGGGGGGCGAAGATCCGCCTGGCCGCCGCCTGGGAGCTGCAGGCCGCGGCGCTCGAGCTCGAGGGGGAGCGCCTGCCGGCCGGCGAGCCGGGCAAGACCGAGGCGCCCGCGCCGGCCATCCTGGCGCCGCTCGACGTCTCCAAGGTGCTCTCCGACGACGAGATCCGGGGCGTCACCGGCTACGCCGGAAAGTTCGAGGACGGCAAGCTGACCGACCTGCCGACCACCGAGTTCTATGACAGCCGCCACTTCAAGGCGCTCGGCAAGCCCGAGAGCTTCGACGTCGGCGTGCGCGTCTGGCGGCTCGGCCCCGCCGCCTCCGAGGTGCAGTACAACAAGCTGATGAGCACGCTGCCGGGGGCGCACGCCACCGACGAGGTGGGCGACGCCTCCTTCCGCGCGCAGTCGGGCGAGATCGGCGGCCTGGTGTTCCTGGTCCGCGAGCGCGGCGTGGTGGTGTCGATGACCTGCGGCAACGGGCAGTGCACCGAGCCCGCGCAGCTGGCCAAGCTGGCCAAGCTGGTCGAGTCGCACCTCCCGGAGCTGCCGCCCGAGCAGCCGCGGCTGGCGACGCCGCCCCCCGCCGCCGGGATCTCGACCGACGTCGACAACCCGGCGGTCAAGCCGACGCCCTCGCCCGAGGTCCCCCCGCAATGAAGCGCCTGGCCGCCCTCGCCGCCGCCGTCTCGCTGGCCGCGCTCGCCGGCGGGCCGGCCCACGCCTACGATCCGGCGACCACGCACGCCGGCCTGACCGAGCGGGCGGTGCTGGCCTCGGAGCTGCACCGGGTGCTCACGCGCCGGCTCTCGCGCCCGCTGGGGCTGTTCGAGCCGATCGTCCTCACCCGCGCCGACCTCGATCCGACGGTCGCCCGCCTGCTCGGGGGCCGGCTCGACGCGCTCGATCCGGCCGGGGGCTACCGGCCGGGCCCCGATGGCGCGGCCTCGGCGCTGGCCTGGGTGGTGGCGGGCGCGGTGATCGCCGAGACGCCGGCCGAGCGGGGGAGCAAGCTCTACTACGACCCCGCGCGCGGCAGCGGCCTCACGCAGGCGGGCGGCGCCTTCCAGATCGGCCACGACCTGCGGATGCTGTTCGCCGAGGGGGGCGGGCTGCGCGGCGCCGCCACCGGGACGACGTTCAACCTCACTGGGCCCCCCTCGACCGAGTGGCTGCTGGCGCCCGAGAACGACGTCGGCCTGGCCGCCTTCTACGACAGCCTCGAGGCGGCCGCCGTCGCCGAGCGGCCGGGGCCCCGCGCCACCGCGCTGGCGCGCGCGCTCATGGCGCTCGGGGGGACGCTGGCGGTGCTGGAGGACGCCGGCGATCCGGCCCACGTGCGCAACGACTTCCGGGCCGCCTACCTCGACGAGGGGGGCGCCAGCG